>NZ_JBIVMI010000026.1:0-44918 GCF_044753005.1 Kitasatospora sp. NPDC088548 | reverse complement strand
CGTTGACGACGCCCCCGGTGTACCCCAGCCCCCGGGGCGCCCCGGGGGGGGGGCGGGGCCCCCCCCCGCCCACACCCCCGGGGGGGGGGCCCCGCCCCCCCGGGGGGGGGGGCGGCCCCCCCGGCTCACCGGTCGCGCAGGGTGTGCGGCCGGACACAGCTCGTCGCCGGGTGCCGATGAAGTGCTGGGAATCAGCGCTCTTCTTCGGTGGCCGTGTTGGTGGTGGTGCTGGTGAGACGGCCGCTCTCGTCCTGTATCTCCACGGCGATCTTCTTGAGCTCGGGCTCGAACTTCCGGCCGTGGTGGGCGCAGAAGAGCAGCTCTCCGCCGCTGGCGAGTACGACGCGCAGATATGCCTGGGCGCCGCAGCGGTCGCAGCGGTCAGCCGCGGTCAGCGGGCTCGCAGGTGTCAGAACAGTAGTCACGTCGCCTCTTCTCTAGCTCGACGAGCTGTCGTACCAGGGTCAACATCCAACCAGGCCGAAAACGTTCCCGCTCGTGGCTTTTCTTCTTTGAGGATTCTGCTGTGTTGATGAGGACGTGCCCCGGGGGCCGGTGGTTCATGCGTACCGATTCCCAGGATCCGCCCGTCGCTCGAACGCCCGATCGGGACCGGGGTCGAGGTCCGCGTAGCATAATCCTCTGCTGGGTTGGAGCATAAGCCCCGTCCTGGGCCCCGGTAGCCTGCATAACGGCAGTTCCGGAGCCTGCGCCCGGCCCCACGGTCCGCCAGGACCGCTGGTACCGGGAGGAGATGGCGCCCCGGCGCCCCGAATCCTGCACAGTTCTTGTTCGCGCAGCGCGTACAAGCTGCGCGGGACCGGCCCGCCGTGCTGCGTACCGAGCGGAGGGGTGCGCACACGCAGGGGAACGGCTGTCGGTGCGCTGTGCTGCACTGGCGGGCGATTCGGATGGACCCGGATGTGACCGATGAGACAGAACTTCACCGAGGAGAGTGCCGCGTGAGTGCCGAAACGACCGTGCCGTCCGCACTGCTGGCCGGCGACGACGGTTCCAACTACACCGCTCGGCACCTGCTCGTCCTGGAGGGCCTGGAGGCGGTCCGCAAGCGCCCCGGCATGTACATCGGCTCGACCGACAGCCGCGGCCTGATGCACTGCCTCTGGGAGATCATCGACAACTCCGTGGACGAGGCGCTCGGTGGCCACTGCGACCGTATCGAGGTCGTCCTGCACGAGGACTCCTCGGTCGAGGTGCGCGACAACGGCCGTGGCATCCCGGTGGACGTCGAGCCCAAGACCGGGCTCTCCGGCGTCGAGGTGGTGCTGACCAAGCTGCACGCCGGCGGCAAGTTCGGTGGCGGTTCCTACGCGGCCTCCGGCGGTCTGCACGGCGTCGGCGCCTCCGTCGTCAACGCCCTCTCCGCCCGGCTGGACGTCGAGGTGGACCGCAGCGGCCACACCCATGCGATCAGCTTCCGCCGCGGTACCCCCGGCATCTTCACCGAGGGCGGCCCGGACGCCCCGTTCGAGCCCGCCAACGGCCTCACCAGGGCCCGCAAGGTGCCCAAGGCCCGCACCGGCACCAGGATCCGCTACTGGGCCGACCGGCAGATCTTCCTCAAGGACGCCCGGCTCTCGCTGGAGAACCTGCACAACCGGGCCCGGCAGACGGCCTTCCTGGTCCCCGGCCTGACCATCCTGGTCCGTGACGAGCGGCTGACCGAGAGCGACAAGGTCGAGGAGTCGACCTTCCACTACGACGGCGGCATCGCCGAGTTCTGCGAGTTCCTCGCCCCCGACAAGGCGATCTCCGACGTCGTGCGGCTGCACGGCGAGGGCACCTTCAAGGAGACCGTCCCCGTCCTGGACGACCTCGGCCACATGACGCCCACCGAGGTCACCCGTCACCTCGGCGTCGACATCGCGCTGCGCTGGGGCGCCGGCTACGACACCACCCTGCGCTCCTTCGTCAACATCATCGCCACCCCCAAGGGCGGCACCCATGTGACCGGGTTCGAGCGCTCGCTCGCCAAGACCGTCAACGAGGTGCTGCGCTCCAGCAAGCTGCTGCGCGTCGCCGAGGACGACATCACCAAGGACGACGCCACCGAGGGTCTCACCGCGGTGGTCACCGTCCGGCTCGCCGAGCCGCAGTTCGAGGGGCAGACCAAGGAGGTGCTGGGCACCTCGGCGGCCAACCGGATCGTCGCCGCGGTGGTCGCCAAGGAGCTCAAGTCCTTCCTGACCTCCGCCAAGAAGGACGAGAAGCTCCAGGCCCGGGCCGTGCTGGAGAAGATCGTGGCCGCCGCCCGCACCCGGGTCGCCGCCCGCCAGCACAAGGAGGCGCAGCGCCGGAAGACCGCGCTGGAGACCAGCTCGCTGCCGGCCAAGCTGGCCGACTGCCGCAGCGACGACGTCGAGCGCAGCGAACTCTTCATCGTCGAGGGGGACTCCGCGCTCGGCACCGCCAAGCTGGCCCGCAACTCCGAGTTCCAGGCGCTGCTGCCGATCCGCGGCAAGATCCTCAATGTGCAGAAGGCGTCCGTGAGCGACATGCTCAAGAACACCGAGTGTGCCGCGATCATCCAGGTGATAGGGGCCGGTTCGGGCCGCACCTTCGACATCGACCAGGCCCGTTACGGCCGGGTCATCTTCATGGCCGACGCCGACGTCGACGGTTCGCACATCCGTTGCCTGCTGCTGACGCTCTTTCAGCGCTACATGCGGCCCATGGTCGAGCAGGGCCGGGTCTTCGCCGCGGTGCCGCCGCTGCACCGGATCGAGCTCACCAACCCCAAGCGCGGCCAGGAGAAGTACCACTACACCTACTCCGACGCCGAGCTGCGCTCCACCCTGCTGGAGTTCCAGCGCAAGAGCATGCGCTGGAAGGAGCCGGTGCAGCGGTACAAGGGCCTCGGCGAGATGGACGCCGACCAGTTGGCCGAGACCACCATGGACCCGCGCCACCGCACCCTGCGCCGGATCAACCTCGGGGACCTGGAGCAGGCCGAGAAGATCTTCGACCTGCTGATGGGCAACGACGTCGCCCCGCGCAAGGAGTTCATCGTGGACTCGGCGGCCACCCTGGACCGTTCCCGCATCGACGCCTGAGCGGCGGCTTCGCGCGCGGGCCCTCCACCCCTGGGTGGAGGGCCCGCGCGCTGCCGGTTCCACCCCCGGTCCACCCCGGCTCCGATCACCGGGCGGCGCCGGATCCGTAGCGTCGGAGAGGTCAGCCCAGCCCTTCCCGTCGGGACGGAGAGTCCGATGACCGGCCTCGTCAACGTACTTGTGATCATCGCGGTGATCGCCCTGGTGGCCCGCCGCCAGCTGCGCGCCCAGCGTCTGGACACCGAACGCCGCTTCTGGCTGCTGCCGGTGATCCTGGCCGTGCTCGCGCTGCGCGACCCGCGGCTGGTCGACCAGGCGCACCCCGGCCTCTCGGTGGCGCTGCTGGCCGCCTCGCTGCTGGCCGTGCTCGCGATGGGCTGCGTCTGGGGCTGGACCGTCCGGCTCTGGCACGGCAAGGACGGCGCGGTCTGGGCGCAGGGCACCAGGGCCACCGTGGCCGCCTGGGCCGGCCTGATCGCCATCCGGCTGGGCCTGTACGGCCTCGGAGCCGCGCTGCACGTCCACCAGGGCGCCAACGCGCTGCTGCTCGGCCTGGCGGTCCTGCTGCTGGTCAGGGCCGGCGTGGTGAACTGGAGGGCACGGACCCTGGAGAGCCCGCACCGCGTCGGCCTGGCCGGCTGAACCGCCGCCGTCCACCGGTCGGTCCGATGAGCCGATGAGCCGCCGAATCCAGGAGGAGGTACCCGTGCCCGGGTGGAACCGGACCCGCTGGCCGTCCCGCGAGGGGCTGGAACGGGAGCCCGAGAGCCCGGCCCGGCGGACCCTCTCGCTGATCGGGCGGACCGTGCTGGTCGCCACCGTGGTCTGGGGGACGTATTCCGGGGGCGGGTACAGCGGCTGGGGCGCGGTCGCGGTCGGGGCCGGACTGGTCGCGACGGTCGCGCAGGCGGCGGCCTTCCTGCGGGTCAGCCGCGAGCAGCTGCTCCGGCCCACGCTCGCGCTGGCCGTCACCCTGGTCGGCAGCGGCTGGCTCGCCGAGTGGGGGCGGGCCCACCTGCTGGCCGACTTCGTCTGGGGCGGGCTGGCGCTCACCGCGCTGGTCCGGCTGCCGTCCGTCGCCGCGCTCGGCACGGCGGTGGCGGGCTTCGGCTCCTACACGGTGGCCGGCTGGGAGAACTGGCTGGGCATCACGGCCACGGTCGGCGGGCTCGGGCTGCTGGGCTACCTGCTGCGGATGGACACCGAGGCGCGCGGCACGGCCCGCCGGCTGCTGGCCCAGGAGCGCGCCGCCCGGGCCGCCGAGGCGGAGAGCGCGGCGCTCGCCGAACGGGCCAGGATCGCCCGGGAGATCCACGACGTCCTGGCCCACAGCCTCTCCGCGCAGCTCGTCCACCTGGAGGCGGCCCGGCTGATGCTGGACGCCGGGACCGACCGGGAGCAGATCCGGGAGCGGGTGGTGGCGGCCCGGCGGATGGCGCAGGACGGCCTGGCCGAGACCAGACAGGCGCTCTCGGCGCTGCGTGGCGAGTTCACCCCAGTGGGGGAGTTCCTGGTGGAACTGACGGGCCGGGAGCGGGCCGCGCTCACCGTCACCGGCACACCGCGCCCGCTCGCCGCCGAGGCCGGGCTGGCGGTTCGGCGCACGGCGCAGGAGGCGCTGACCAACGTCCGCAAGCACGCGCCGGGCGCGCGGTGCACGGTCGAACTGCGCTATCTGCCGGGGGCGGTGGAGCTGGAGGTGCGCAACGTCCGTGCCCCGCGCGGCGAATCGCCCGGTGAGCTGGCGGCCAGTGGCAGCGGGTACGGTCTGCTGGGGATGCGCGAACGTGCGGAACTGCTCGGCGGCACCCTGCTGGCGGGCCCGGAGGAGGGCGGCTGGCGGGTGCTGCTGCGGCTGCCGGGGTGAGCGGGCGGTACGAGGCGGACGAGCGCGGATGAGCGAGGTGGACACGTGAACGGGGAGCGGCCGACCAGGGTGCTGGTCGCGGACGACCAGACGGTGGTGCGCGAGGGCATCGTGATGCTGCTCGGGCTGCTGCCGGGCATCGAGGTGGTCGGCGCCGCCGCCGACGGCGAGGAGGCCGTCGCCCTGGTGGAACGGCACCACCCCGACGTGGTCCTGATGGACCTGCGGATGCCGCGCTGCGACGGCGTCGAGGCCACCCGCCGGATCCGGGCCGCCCACCCGGAGACCGAGGTGGTGGTGCTCACCACGTACGCCGACGACGACTCGCTGTTCCCGGCGTTGCGGGCCGGCGCGCGCGGCTACCTCACCAAGGACGCGGGCGGCGAGGAGATCGCCCGGGCCATCGCGGACGTCCGCTCGGGTGCGGCCGGGCTCTCGCCGCAGGTGCAACTGCGCCTGCTGGAGCGGCTGGCGGACGCCGGACCGGTGGCCCCGGCCGCTCCCGGGGCTTCGGCGGGCGCCGGGGCGTCGGCCGCCGCCGACCGGGGCGAGCTGCCCGACGGGCTGACCGCCCGGGAGGCCGAGGTCCTGGCGCTGATCGCCGAGGGCCTCTCCAACACCGAGATCGCCCAGCGGCTGTTCGTCAGCCCGGCCACCGTGAAGACGCACATCAACAACCTGTTCGCCAAGACCGCCGTCCGCGACCGGGCGCAGGCCGTCGCGTACGCCTTCCGACACGGAATCACGAGTACGCAGCAGTAGTCGGATGAGTGCCAGTCGGATGATCGATCACCTCATTGAGTGAACGTATCTGTATCCGGCGTTGGCGGTGCCCGGGGGCGCCCATCATGGTGTCGGTCAGACGACCCCGGCTCAGGAGCAGTAGTGCCACAGCAGCAGACGAGCAGCCCGGAGCAAGGGCGGCGATTGGACTCGTGGGCCGCTCAGGCCGCCGCCCCCGGCCAATCGGCCCAATCCGCCCCGCCCGTCCCCACCCGGTCGGCGCAGTCCGCCCCCGGCCGGGCCGCCGACAGCAGCGCGGTGTACCGCGCCGTCCAGGGCAGCGAGGCCTTCCAGGAGATCCGGCGCAGCTACCGGTCCTTCGTCTTCCCGGCCTGTGGGGCCTTCCTGGGCTGGTACCTGCTGTACGTCGCGGCCCAGGCGGGCGCGCCCGGTGTGATGCGCCGTCCGGTGGCCGGTCCGATCAATGTGGCGTGGCTGCTGGGCCTGCTCCAGTTCGCCTCCACCTTCCTGCTCACCTGGCTCTACGCCCGCCACGCGCGCACCCGGCGCGACCGGGCCGCCCTGGAGCTCCGCTGGGACACCCAGGACCAGCTGCGATGACGACCGCCACCCCGCCCCCCGTCGCCGCCACCGGCGACCACCACGACCTGGCCATCGTGCTGTTCGCCGTCATCGTCCTGGTCACCCTGGGGATCACCCTCTGGGTGGGCCGCCGGGGCGGCGCCGCCGAGGACTTCTACGTCGGAGGGCGCGACTTCACCCCGCTGCAGAACGGCTTCGCGCTCTCCGGGGACTACCTCTCCGCCGCCTCCTTCCTCGGTGTCGCCGGGCTGATCGCGCTGTACGGCTACGACGGCGCGCTCTACAGCATCGGCTTCCTGGTCGCCTGGCTGGTGGTGCTGATGCTGGTCGCCGAACTGGTCCGCAACGCCGGCCGGTACACCCTGGCGGACGTGCTGGCGCTGCGGCTGCGCCGCCGCAAGGTCCGGGCGGCGGCCGGCGGGGCCAGCGTGGTCGTGACGCTGCTCTACCTGGTCGCCCAGATGGTCGGCGCGGGCAGCCTGGTCGCCCTGCTGCTCGGCACCAGCAGTGCCCAGGCCCGGACATGGACCATCGTGGCGGTCGGCGGTCTGATGATCATCTATGTCACGGTCGGCGGGATGCGGGCCACCACCTGGATCCAGATCGTCAAGGCGTTCCTGCTGATCGCCGGATCGGTTCTGCTCACCGTGCTGCTGCTGATCCGGTTCCACGGGGACGTGGCCGAGCTGATGCGCCAGGCGGCCCAGCACAGCGGCGCCGGACAGCGCTACCTGGAGCCGGGGCTCAAGTACGGCGGGAGCTTCACCAGCCGGCTGGACTTCTTCAGCCTGGGCCTGGCCCTGGTGCTGGGCACCGCCGGTCTGCCGCACATCCTCTCCCGCTTCTACACCGTGCCGACCGCCCGGGCCGCCCGCCGCTCCACGATGTGGGCGATCGGGCTGGTCGGGAGCTTCTACCTGATGGCCATCGCGCTCGGCCTGGGCGCCACCGCACTGGTCGGCTCCGGCGAGGTCCGGCACGCCAACGCGGCGGGCAACACGGCCGTTCCGCTGCTGGCCCTGGTCCTCGGCGGCGGCAACGGCAGCACCGGCGGGGTCGTGCTGTTCGCGCTGATCTCGGCGATCGCCTTCGCCACCATCCTCGCCGTGGTCGCCGGGCTGACCCTGGCCTCCTCGGCGGCCTTCGCCCACGACATCTGGGCGGGCGCCTGGCGCGGCCGTCCGCGCCGCGGACAGGGCGCGGTACCGGCCTCCCGGCAGTCGGACGGCGAGGCCGTCGAGCACGAGGAGGTCGGCGTCGCCCGGATCGCGGCGGTGGGGATCGGGGCGATCGCGATCGTGCTCAGCCTCTTCGCCCAGCAGCTGAACGTCGCCTTCCTGGTCGGTCTGGCCTTCGCCGTCGCGGCCTCCGCCAATCTGCCGGTGCTGCTCTACAGCCTGTTCTGGCGGCGGTTCACCGCCCGGGGCGCGGTCTGGTCGGTGTACGGCGGGCTGATTCCGGCGGTGCTGCTGGTGGTCTTCTCACCGGTGGTCTCCGGCACCAGGACGGCGCTCTTCCCCGGGATGGACTTCCACTGGTTCCCGCTGGAGAACCCGGGAGTGGTCTCCATCCCGCTCGGCTTCCTGGCCGGCTGGATCGGGACGATGACCTCGGCCGAGCCGGCCGATCCGGACCGCTACGCCGAGCTGGAGGTCCGCGCCCTGACCGGCGCCGGTGCCGCCTGAGAAGCCGCTCCGCACCGAACGGCGACGGTGAACCCCGGTGGGGCCTCGGGCCCGCCGGGGTTCACCACGTCCGGGTCTCACGCCCTGACGGCCAGTCCGTAGCGGTGCTCGGGCCGCCCGGTGTCGCCGTACCGGAGGGTGAGCCGCAGCCGGCTGTCGCGTTCCAGCTGCTTGAGGTAGCGCTGCGCGGTGGACCGGCTCAGCCCGGTGGCGTCGGCGACCTCCTGCGCCGAGAGCGGCCGGGCGGCCCGGCGGAGCACCCCGAGCACCAGGTCGGTGGTGGGCGCCGAGTGCCCCTTGGGCAGGGCGGTGGCCGGGGAGGCGGTACCGCGCAGGGTCGCGAAGAGCCGGTCCACCTCGTCCTGCCCGGCCTCGCGTGCGGCCGGCCCGGCCAGCGCGTGCCGCAGCCGCGCGTACGCCACCAGCTTCTCCCGCAGCCCGCCGAAAGTGAACGGTTTGACCAGGTACTGCAACGCGCCGTGCTGCATCGCCGCGTGCACGGTGGAGACGTCGCGGGCGGCCGTCACCATCATCACGTCGCAGCTCACCTGCCGTTCGCGCAGCCGCCGTACCAGGGCGAGCCCGGTCTCGTCCGGCAGATGGTGGTCGAGCAGCAGGAGGTCCACCGGGCGGCGCTCCAGCGCGGCCAGCGCCTCGCCGGCCGAGTGCGCCGTGCCGGTCACCCGGAAGCCGGGCACCTTGGCCACGTACGCGGCGTGCACATCGGCGACCCGGAAGTCGTCGTCCACCACGAGTACGTCGATCATCACGCCTCCACGAGCGGTGCGGCGGGCAGGGCCCCGGTGCGCAGGGCCTCGGGCAGTTCCACGGTGAACCGGGCGCCGCCGAGCGGTCCGGTGTCGAGCACGATCCGGCCGCCGGTCCGTTCGACCAGCCGCCGGACCATCGCCAGCCCCAGCCCGCGCGGCCGGTGCGCCGGCGCGTCCTTGCTGCTCCACCCCTCCTCGAAGACCTGCTCACGCAGACGCTCCGGAACGCCCGGTCCGCTGTCCGCGACCTCGACCAGCAGGGTGGAGCCGGCCGCCGCCAGCGTCACCGCCACCTGCCCGCCCCCGCCGGGCGCCAGCGCGTCCACGGCGTTGTCGACCAGATTGCCGAGCACGGTGACCAGCGTCCGGGCGTCCACCACCGCGTCCGGCAGATGCGCGGCCGGGGCGACCACCAACCGGACCCCGCGCTCGCCCGCCACCGCGGACTTCCCGGCCAGCAGCGCCGCGACGTGCGGGTCCTGCACCTGTTCGGCGATCCGCGCCGCGACCGCCGCGTGCGAACCGGACTGCTCCGAGATGAACTCCACCGCCTGCTCGTGCCGGCCCAGTTCCAGCAGCCCCAGCAGGGTGTGCATCCGGTTGGCGTGCTCGTGGTCCTGCGCCCGCAGCGCCTCGGTGAGACTGCGGGTGGTGTCCAGCTCCCGGACCAGCGACTCCAGCTCGGTCCGGTCGCGCAGCGTCACCACCGCGCCGCCCTCGGCCGTCGCCATCCGGTTCACCACCAGCACCCGGTCGTCCCGGACGGCCGGCAGATCGGCGCCGGTGATCCGCCCGGTCAGGACATCGGCCAGCCGCCCGGCCGGCAGCACCTCGTCGATCGGCCGGCCGGCGCAGTCGTCGGGCAGGCCGAGCAGCCGGCCCGCCTCGTCGTTGGCCAGCCGGATCCGGCCCCCTTCGTCCAGCGCCACCATGCCCTCACGGATCCCGTGCAGCATCGCCTCGCGCTCGACCAGCAGCGCCGAGATGTCCGCCAGCGCGATGTTGTGGGTGCGGCGCTTCAGCCGTCGGGCCAGCGCCAGGGTGGCGACGGTGCCCGCGGTGAGGCCCGCGCCCGCGCAGAGCAGGATCCCGGTGAGCATCTTCAGCAGCCGGCGCCGGATCGAGTCGTCGCTGATGCCCACCGACACCTCGCCGACGATCCGCCCGTCGGCGACCCGCAGCGGCACCTTGCCGCGCGCGGTGCGCCCCAACGTGCCCTCCTGGATGGCGGTGATGCTGCGCCCGCTCAGCGCGGGCTCGGGATCGGTGCTGACCCGGTGGCCGATCCGGACCGGGTCGGTGTGCGAGAGCCGGATCCCGTCCAGGTCGGTGACCACGACGAAGCTGGCGCCGGTGGCCAGCCGGATCTGCTCGGCGTTGCGCTGGGCGGCGGCGGAGTCGCGGTCCTCGGCGGCCCGGGCGATCGTCTCGTCGGCGGCGGTGGCCTGGGCGATCGACAGCGCGCGCTGCATCGCGTCGTGGTCCAGCTCGGAGCTGACCGGTGCGAGGAACAGTCCGGCGGTGACGATGGTGACGCCGACGGTGACCACCGTCTGGCCGAGCAGCAACTGGGCGAAGACCCGGCGGGGCCACCGGGGACGGTGGGTCAGGCGGGGCCGATGGGACGGACGAGGCCCGTGCGGCCCGTGCGGTCGGTGTGGGCGGTGTGGGCGGTGGGGGCGCGACATCCGGGCCTCCTCTCGGCAGCGGACGGGCGGGTGGTGCGGCTGGTGCGCGCGGCAGGGGTGGTGGCACACCCTATGTTTCCGACGTGTTTCTGTCAGCCGCGCCCCCCGTTGTTGTAGCGGAAGCAAAACGAGCAGAACACCCCTCAACGCGGAGAACCCGCAGTACGCCGAGAAGCCTCCCGCCACCCCCCGGGCCACTCCTAGCCTCCCGGAGCAAGCACAGACCCGGGAGGTCATATGAGCACAACCCCGGCGCCGGTCCCGGCGATCGAGCTGACCGGCGCGACCAAG
Organism: Kitasatospora sp. NPDC088548; assembly: GCF_044753005.1. Lineage (NCBI taxonomy): Bacteria > Bacillati > Actinomycetota > Actinomycetes > Kitasatosporales > Streptomycetaceae > Kitasatospora > Kitasatospora sp. NPDC088548. The sequence continues at coordinate 34,217 of NZ_JBIVMI010000026.1, read as the reverse complement.
CGGTTCCGCACCCCCTCCGGGGGCCTGCACACCGCCGTCCGCGATCTCGGCCTCACCGTCGCCGAGGGCGAGTTCGTCGCCGTCGTCGGCCCCACCGGCTGCGGCAAGTCCACCACGCTGACCCTGGTCAGCGGCCTGGAGGAGCCCACCGAGGGAGAGGTCCGGGTGTACGGCGAGCCGGTCGACGGGATCAACCCGCAGGTCGGCTTCGTCTTCCAGCAGGACGCCGTGTTCCCCTGGCGGACCGTTCTGTCGAACGTCACGGCCGGCCCGCGCTTTCGCGGTGTTCCCGCCACCGAGGCCCGGGAACGGGCCCGGGACTGGCTGGCCCGGGTGGGCCTGGGCGCGTTCGAGGACCGCTATCCGCACCAGCTGTCCGGCGGTATGCGCAAGCGCGTCGCGCTCGCCCAGACCTTCGTCAACGAGCCGAAGATCCTGCTGATGGACGAGCCCTTCTCGGCGCTGGACGTGCAGACCCGCGCCCTGATGTCCGACCAGCTGCTGGAGCTGTGGGCCGGTGCGGGCACCGCCGGCAACGCGGCCTCGGTCGTCTTCGTCACGCACGACCTGGACGAGGCGATCGCGCTCGCCGACCGGGTCGTGGTGATGACGGCCGGCCCGGCCACCGTCAAGGAGATCTTCACCGTCGACCTGCCGCGCCCGCGCACCGTGGAGGCCGTCCGGCTGGAGCCGAGGTTCGTCGAGCTGTACCGCGAGATCTGGGCCTCGCTCGGCGAAGAGGTGCGCATCACCCGGGAGAGAGGAGCGGGTCGTGCCGCTTGAGACCGCTTCGACCGCCGCCGTCGCCGGGAAGCCCCCGGCCGTCGCCGCCAGCAGAACCGAGGCCCGCCAACGGGCCGCCCGCAACCGGAGACTGGGGGTGTACGGGGCCCGGGGCGCGGTGCTCGTCGCCTTCCTCGGCCTCTGGGAGCTCTGCGCCCGGACCGAGGTCGTCGACCCGTTCAACTTCTCGCAGCCGTCGAAGATCTGGGCGCAGATCTGGCAGTGGACCACCCACGGCACGGCGCAGGGCTCGCTGGGCGAGCAGATCGGCTACACCCTCTACGAGGCCCTCACCGGCTGGGTGATCGGCGTCACCGGCGGTGTGCTGCTGGGCATCGCGCTCGGCCGGATCCGCTTCCTGGCCGATGTGTTCGGGCCCTACATCAAGGTGCTGAACGCCATTCCGCGGATCGTGCTGGCCCCGATCTTCCTGATCTGGTTCGGTCTCGGCCCGGCCTCCAAGGTGGCCTCGGCGGTGGTCCTGGTGTTCTTCCCGGTGTTCTTCAACGCCTTCCAGGGCGCCCGCGAGGTGGACCGCAACCTCGTCGCCAACGCCCGCATCCTGGGCGCCGACAACCGCAAGGTCACCCTTCAGGTGGTCATCCCCGCAGCCACCACCTGGATCTTCACCAGCCTGCACGTCAGCTTCGGCTTCGCGCTGATCGGCGCCATCGTCGGCGAGTACATCGGCGCGACCAAGGGCCTCGGCCTGCTGGTCGCGGCCGCCCAGGGCACCTTCAACGCGGCCGGTGTGTACGCCGCCATGACGATCCTCGCGGTCGTCGCGCTGCTCACCGAGGGGCTGCTGACCTTCGCCGAGAAGAAGCTGTTCCGCTGGAAGCCCGCCGACTCCGGCGACGGCCGCTGACCCCCACCCCCGTTCCGTAGAGAGGCACCCCCACCCATGCGCCGCAACCCGATCGGCAGAACCACCGCAGCCGCCCTCGCCGCCGTCCTCCTCCTCCCGCTCGCCGCCTGCGCCAACGACGCCGCCTCCTCGCACAACGGCGCGGCCCCGGCCGGCCGGCAGGTCGACGGGCCCAAGGTCAAGATCATGGTCGGTGGCCTGGACAAGGTCATCTACCTGCCCGCCATGCTCACCCAGCGCCTCGGCTTCTTCGCCGACGCCGGTGTCAACGTCGAGCTGATGAGCGAGCCCGCCGGCGTCAACGCCACCACCGCGCTGCTCGCCGGGGACGTCCAGGGCGCGGTCGGCTTCTACGACCACACCATCGACCTTCAGGCCAAGGGCAAGAACGTCGAGTCCGTGGTCCAGTTCTCCCAGGCCCCGGGCGAGGTCGAGCTCGTCTCCACCAAGCAGGCCGAGGCCATCAGGTCCGGTGCGGACTTCAAGGGCAAGAAGCTCGGCGTGACCAGCGTCGGCTCCTCCACCGACTTCCTCACCAAGTACCTCGCCGTCAAGAACGGCACCGCGGTGGCCGAGTTCAGCCCGATCGCGGTCGGCGCCGGCCAGACCTTCATCGCCGCCCTCCAACAGGGCAGCATCGACGCCGGTATGACGACGGACCCGACGGTCGCGACCGTCCTCGACAAGGGCCTCGGCAAGATCCTCTACGACATGCGGACCCCCGAGGGCTCGCGCGAGGCGCTCGGCGGCCTCTACCCCTCGTCCTCGCTCTACATGAACACCGACTGGGTGGAGAAGAACAAGGACACCACCCAGAAGCTCGCCAACGCGTTCGTGAAGACCCTCAAGTGGATGTCCACCCACACCCCCGCGGAGATCGCCGAGAAGATGCCCGCCGACTACGCGCAGGGCGGGGCCGAGCAGTACGCGGCGGCGATCAAGGCGACCCTGCCGATGTTCACCACGGACGGCGTGATGCCGGCCGACGGCCCGAAGACGGTGCTCGCCGTGCTCGCGGCCTTCCACCCGGACGTCAAGGGCAAGGAGGGCTCGATCGACCTCGCCCGCACCTACACCACCGAGTTCGTCAGCAAGGCCGCCACGGGCTGACCACCGCGCCGACGGTCCCGCGTCCACCCCCACGGGCGCGGGGTCGTCACCGTGCCGGAAGCAGCGGGAGCCGACGACGGGGGAGGGCCGTCACCGCGCCCGGACGACCGTCACGTCCATCCGCGACGGCGTGCCCGCCGCCTTGCCACAGCTCTCCGGGCGCGGCGGCTCGCTCGCCCCCTCCACGACCTCGACCTCCCAGGCCCGGCCGTCCTCGTGCACCACGTCCACCAGCCAGCGCCCCTCGCCCGCCGGCGACTGGGCCAGGGTCAGCGCGTCCGCCCTGGTCTCCCCGGTGGCCAGCCGCACCGCGTGGTCGGCCGCCTGGCCCGGGCGGTCCCAGCCCGAGCAGCCCCGCGACCACTCCGGCACCATGTGTCCGGAGGCCGTCGCGGCCAGTACCTCCTTGGCGCTCTCCGGCGTCAGCCGCCCGTAGGCGTAGCCGTACGGCAGCACCAGCATGGTGGGGGAGAAGCGGTGCCCGCCCAGGTGCGTCACCTCCCACACCTCGCTGTGCCCGGCCGCCGCCAGCTCGGCCGCCAGCGGACGCCCCAGCAGCGCGCAGCAGCGGTCCCGCCGGCCGTTGGTGCACACCAGGGCGACGGGACCGCCGACGTGCGCCGTGCCGAAGCCTCCGTGGTCGCCCGCCCCGAGCTCGCCGAAGTCCAGCCCGAGCAGCTCCGCCGGGTCGGCCACCGTGGCCCGGCGCACCCAGCCCCGGCCCGGCACGGTGTGCGCCACGATCACCTCGTGCCGGGCGGTCGGCAGGCAGTCCGCGTGCCGCCCGGGCCGGCGGATCAGTGCCACCCGCACCCCGGTTCCCGCCGCGGCCGCGTCCAGGGCCCGGCCCACGGCGGCGTCCAGATGGCTCTCACCGAGCGCCTTCGCCCCCCACGGTCCGTTCTGCTCGACCAGCAGCCAGGTGGTGGCGGTCGCCGCCGTGGCGGCCAGTGGTTCGGACAGTTCACGCGACACGGTCGCACAGGTGCTCACGCAGGCAAGGCTACCCTTGGCGCCTCGGCCGACGGCGGCCCCGGCCCGGGGCGCCGCCGTGGGCTCCCGGGGCCCCGCCCTGGACCGGGGGCCTGGCCCGACCCCGCTTCCACCGGGACCCGTACCGCAGCCGGTCTCCCGGCACAGGCCCGGAACGACGAAAACGGGGGCGGGGAACCGGCCTCCGGTGCCCCGCCCCCGCCCCGGACCCTGCTACGCCGGGCCCGCCACCACGGCGATCGGCGTCGTCACCGGAGTGCCCGAGCCGTCACGGCGCGGGTCGCGCTCGGGGAGGTCGACCGGGGCCGCCTTGGCCGTCGCGGCACGGGCCGGGGCCGCGCCCGCCCAGGCGAAGGCGAGGGCGTCCTCACCGCGGAGGAAGCGCTGGCAGCGCACGCCGCCCGTCGCCCGCCCCTTGCGCGGGTACTGCTCGAACGGCGTCACCTTCCAGGAGCTCTGCTCCTCGCCGGCCAGCGTGCCCGTGGTGCCCGCCACCGTGACCACCACCGCGTCCGCCGCCGGGTCCACCGCGGTGAACGACAGCACCCGGGCGCCGTCCGACAGCTTGATGCCGGCCATGCCGCCCGCCGGGCGGCCCTGCGGACGGACCTGGCCCGCCGGGTAGCGCAGCAGCTGCGCGTCCGAGGCGATGAAGACCAAGTCCTCCTCGCCGGTACGCAGTTCGACCGCACCGACCAGCTCGTCACCCTCCTTGAGGGCGATCACCTCGAACTCGTCCTTGTTCGCCGGCCACTCCGGCACCACCCGCTTCACCACGCCCTGCGCCGTGCCCAGCGCCAGACCCGGCGAGGACTCGTCGAGCGTGGTCAGCGCCAGCGCCCGCTCGCCCGCCTCCAGCCGCAGGAACTCGCCCACCGCGGCGCCGCCCGCCAGCGTCGGCGACGGCGTCGGCGGCAGCGCCGGCAGGTCGATCACCGGCAGCCGCAGCACCCGGCCCGCCGAGGTGACGACACCCACGTCCGCCCGCGCGGTGGCAGGCACCGCCGACACGATCACGTCGTGCTTGGCGCGCTTCTCCGACAGCTCGAACGGCTCGCCGTCCGCCGTCCGCGCCAGCAGGCCCGTCGAGGACAGCAGCACCCGGCACGGGTCGTCCGCCACCTCCAGCGGCACCGACAGCGCCGCCGACGGCGCCGCGCCCGCCTCCAGCAGGACCGTCCGCCGCTCGGTACCGAACTGCTTGGCCACCGCGGCCAGTTCGCCCGACACCACACTGCGCAGCCGGGTGTCCGACTCCAGGATCTCGGTCAGCTCCGCGATCTCGGAGTTGAGCTTGGCCTGCTCCTCCTCCAGCTCCACCCGGTCGAAACGGGTCAGCCGGCGCAGCGGGGTGTCCAGGATGTACGCCGTCTGCGTCTCCGACAGCGAGAAGCGCTCCATCAGGCGCTCCTTCGCCTGCGCCGCGTTGTCGCTGGACCGGATGATCGCGATGACCTCGTCGATGTCGACCAGCGCCACCAGCAGACCCTCGACCAGGTGCAGCCGCTCCTGACGCTTGCGCCGACGGAAGTCGCTGCGCCGGCGGACCACCGAGAAGCGGTGGTCGACGTAGACCTCCAGCAGCTCCTTCAGGCCCAGCGTCAGCGGCTGGCCGTCCACCAGCGCCACGTTGTTGATGCCGAAGGTCTCCTCCATCGGCGTCAGCTTGTACAGCTGCTCCAGCAGCGCCTCCGGCACGAAGCCGTTCTTCACCTCGATCACCAGCCGCAGCCCGTGCGCGCGGTCGGTCAGGTCCTTGACGTCCGCGATGCCCTGCAGCTTCTTCGCGTTGACCAGGTCCTTGATCTTCGAGATGACCTTCTCCGGGCCGACGTTGTATGGCAGCTCGGTGACCACGATGCCCTTGCGGCGGGCCGTGACGCTCTCGATCGACGTGGTCGCGCGGATCTTGAAGGTGCCGCGCCCCGACTCGTACGCGTCCCGGATGCCCGACAGACCGACGATCCGGCCGCCGGTCGGCAGGTCCGGACCGGGGACGAACCGCATCAGCGTGTCCAGGTCCGCGTTCGGGTGCTTGATCAGATGCCGGGCGGCCGCGACCACCTCGGACAGGTTGTGCGGCGGCATGTTGGTCGCCATGCCGACCGCGATCCCGGTCGCGCCGTTCACCAGCAGGTTGGGGAAGGCGGCCGGCAGCGCCATCGGCTCCTGCTCGCTGCCGTCGTAGTTCGGGCCGAAGTCGACGGTGTCCTCGTGGATCGACTCCACCAGCGCCATCGACGCCGCCGTCAGCCGCGACTCGGTGTACCGCATCGCGGCCGGCGGGTCGTCGTTGCCCAGCGAACCGAAGTTGCCGTGGCCGTCGATCAGCGGCAGACGCATCGAGAACGGCTGCGCCATCCGGACGACCGAGTCGTAGATGGAGGCGTCACCGTGCGGGTGCAGCCGGCCCATCACCTCGCCCACCAGGCGGGCGCACTTGACGTGTCCGCGGTCCGGCCGCAGGCCCATCTCGTTGGCCTGGTACAGGATCCGCCGGTGCACCGGCTTCAGACCGTCCCGCGCGTCGGGCAGCGCACGCGAGTAGATCACCGAGTAGGCGTACTCCAGGAAGGAGCCCTGCATCTCGTCCACGACGTCGACGTCGAGGATCCGCTCCTCGAAGTCTTCGGGCGGCGGGGTCTGCGAACTGCGGCGGGCCATCGCGGCGGGGCTCCCTTACGTCTCGCTTGCGTCTCGTCTGCGTCTGTCATCGGCTGGTCGTCAACAGGGCTCAGCGCCCCCATTGTGGACCCTCACGCCGACACTCCCAGCCAGCGCCCCTCTTCCGCCCCTGGCGAACGCCCTGTCCGCGCGGACACATCCGCGCCCCCCGTGCGTTGCACCACAATGGGGGACGCCACACGAACCCCGACATCGACGACGGGAAGGACCCGAGCGCATGGCCAACCCGGCCCCCGCATCAGCCTCCACCGGAGGAACTGGCGCTGCCATCGCCATCACCGAGCACCGCCTGGCCAACGGCCTGCGTGTCGTCCTCTCCGAGGACCACCTCACCCCGGTCGCCGCCGTCTGCCTCTGGTACGACGTCGGTTCCCGCCACGAGGTGAAGGGCCGCACCGGGCTGGCCCACCTGTTCGAGCACCTCATGTTCCAGGGCTCCGCCAACGTCTCCAACAACGGCCACTTCGAACTTGTCCAGGGCGCCGGCGGCTCCCTCAACGGCACCACCAGCTTCGAGCGGACCAACTACTTCGAGACCATGCCCGCCCACCAGTTGGAGCTCGCGCTCTGGCTGGAGGCCGACCGGATGGGCTCGCTGCTCGCCGCCCTCGACGAGACGTCGATGGAGAACCAGCGCGACGTCGTCAAGAACGAGCGCCGCCAGCGCTACGACAACGTCCCGTACGGCACCGCCTTCGAGAAGCTCACCGCACTCTCCTTCCCCGACGGCCACCCGTACCACCACACCCCGATCGGCTCCATGGCCGACCTGGACGCGGCCACGCTGGAGGACGCCCGCGCGTTCTTCCGCACCTACTACGCGCCCAACAACGCCGTCATCTCCGTCGTCGGCGACATCGACCCCGAGCAGACCATCGCCTGGGTCGAGAAGTACTTCGGCAGCATCCCCGCCCACGACGGCAAGCAGCCCCCGCGCGACGGCACCCTGCCCGACACCATCGGCCGTGAGATCCGCGAGCTGATCCGCGAGGACGTCCCGTCCCGCGCCCTGATGGCCGCCTACCGCCTCCCGCACGACGGCACCCGCGAGGCCGACGCCGCCGACCTGGCCCTGACCATCATCGGCAGCGGCGAGTCCAGCCGCCTCTACAACCGCCTGGTCCGTCGTGACCGCTCCGCCGTCGCGGCCGGCTTCGGCCTGCTCCGCCTCGCCGGCGCACCCAGCCTCGGCTGGCTCGACGTCAAGACCTCCGGTGACGCCACCATCGAGCAGATCGACAGGGCCGTCGACGAGGAGCTCGCCCGGTTCGCCGCCGAGGGCCCCACCCCGGCCGAACTCGAGCGCGCCCAGGCCCAGATCGAGCGCGAATGGCTCGACCGCCTCACCACCGTCGCCGGCCGCGCCGACGAACTCTGCCGTTTCGCCGTCCTGTTCGGCGACCCGAAGCTGGTGAACGAAGCCCTCCCCAAGGTCCTCGACATCACCGCCGAGGAGGTCCAGGCCGTCGCCAAGACCCGGCTGAACCCCGAGAACCGGGCCGTCCTCGTCTACGAGCCCACCGCCGACGACGAGACCGCCGCCACCGCCGAGACCGACGAGGAGGGCGCTGCCGCATGAGCACCGACTACGTCCCCGCCATGACGTTCCACCCCCAGCCCCAGCCCGGCACCCCCAGCCCGTGGGCGTTCCCCGCCCCCGAGCGCACCGCCCTCGGCAACGGCATCACCGTCCTGCACTGCCACCGTCCCGGCCAGCAACTGGTCGCCGTCGACGTCCTCGTCGACGCCCCGCTCGCCGCCGAGCCCGAGGGCCTCGACGGCATCGCCGGCATCCTCGCCCGCGCCCTCAACGAGGGCACCGACACCCTCAGCGCCGAGGAGTTCGCCGCCGAGCTGGAGCGCGCCGGAGCCACCCTCGACGCGCACGCCGACCACCCGTGCATCCGGGTCTCGCTGGAGGTCCCCGCCTCCCGCCTGGCCCGCGGCCTCGGCCTGCTCGCGGACGCGCTGCGCGCCCCCGCGCTGCCCGAGGACGAGATCGAGCGGCTGGTCGCCAACCGCCTCGACGAGATCGTCCACGAGCAGGCCAACCCGGCCCGCCGCGCCGCCAAGGCCCTGTACGCCGAGCTCTTCGACGGCGCCGACCGCCTCTCCCGCCCCCGCGGCGGCACCGCGGAGACGGTCAAGTCCATCGACCGGGCCGCCGTCAGGGCCTTCTACGAGGCCCACATCCGCCCCGCCACCACCACCGTCGTCGTGGTCGGCGACCTCACCGGCGCCGACCTGCCCGCGCTGCTGGAGGCCACCCTCGGCACCTGGACCGGCTCCGCCGCCGCGCCCAGCGTCCACGCCCCGGTCACCGGCGACGACACCGGCCGCGTCGTCATCGTCGACCGCCCCGGCTCGGTGCAGACCCAGCTGCTCATCGGGCGCATCGGCCCCGACCGGCACGACCCCGCCTGGGCCGCCCAGATCCTCGGCACCTACTGCCTCGGCGGCACCCTCACCTCCCGCCTGGACCGCGTCCTGCGCGAGGAGAAGGGCTACACCTACGGCGTCCGGGCGTTCGCCCAGCCGCTGCGCTCCTCGGCCGACGGCAGCGGCCGCTCGCTGCTCGCGATCAGCGGCTCGGTGGACACCGCCTCCACCGCCCCGGCGCTCGCCGACACCTGGACCATCCTGCGCACCCTCGCCGCCGAGGGCCTCACCGACGCCGAGCGCGACGAGGCCGTGCGGTTCCTGGTCGGCGTCGCCCCGCTGAAGTACGAGACCGCGGGCTCGGTCGCCGGCACCCTGGCGGACCAGGTGGAGCAGCATCTGCCGGACGACTACCAGGCGGAGGTCTACCGGCAGCTGGCGGAGCTGCCGACGGCCGCCGCCACCGAGGCCGTCGTGGCGGCCTTCCCGCCGGAGCGCCTGGTCACGGTCCTCGTCGGCGACGCCGCCACGATCGCCGGCCCGGTGCGCGAGCTCGGCATCGGTGAGGTCACCGTGGTCAGCGCCTGACGTCCGGCGCCCGAACCCCGGCACCCGGCGTGCCGAACGGGGCCCGGTGGAGCGTTTCGCTCCGCCGGGCCCCGTCGCGTTAATTCCCTTGCGGGGGCTGTTCGCCGCATGGGTAGATATCCCCTGGCACACACGGACGAAAGGAGGCGGTCACATGCGGGTCGAGCAAGCCATACGGCGCTCCCCGAGGCCGTCCTCCCGATGTGCCCTGGGCGCCTGAGCGCCCTCCCACGCTTCTCCCGAGCCGCACCGGGCTTCTCCGTGCGGCACCCCGCCTAGGCTTGAACCAACCGACCTTTGGAGGTCGTTCCGCCATGCCGTACACCGAGGTACCCGGCGTCCGGGTTCCGATCCGGATGTGGACCGACCCGGCCACCGTCGAGGGCCAGGCCATGCAGCAGCTGCGCAACATCAGCTCGCTGCCCTGGCTGCACGGCCTCGCCGTGATGCCCGACGTCCACCTGGGCAAGGGCGCCACGGTCGGCTCCGTGATCGCCATGAAGGGCGCCGTCTGCCCGGCGGCGGTCGGGGTGGACATCGGCTGCGGGATGAGCGCGGTGAAGACCTCGCTCACCGCCAAGGACCTGCCGGACGACCTCTCCCGCCTCCGCTCCAAGATCGAGGAGGCCATCCCGGTGGGTCGCGGTCTGCACACCGACCCGGTCGACCCGCGCAAGCTGCACGGCTTCGCCACGGCGGGCTGGGACGACTTCTGGCAGCGCTTCGACGGCGTGGCCCAGGAGGTCAAGTGGCGCCGCGAGCGGGCCGCGCAGCAGATGGCGACCCTGGGCGGCGGTAATCATTTCATCGAGTTGTGTGTTGATGACACCGGTGCCGTCTGGCTGATGCTGCACTCCGGTTCTCGCAACATCGGCAAGGAGCTGGCGGAGCACCACATGGGCGTCGCCCGTTCGCTGCCGCACAACCAGGGGCTGATCGACCGTGATCTCGCGGTCTTCATCGCGGACACCCCGCAGATGGCCGCCTACCGCCAGGACCTCTTCTGGGCCCAGGAGTACGCCAAGAACAACCGGGCCCTGATGATGGCGCTCTTCCAGGACGTGGTCCGCCGTGAGTTCCGCCGGGCGAAGGTCACCTTCGACGAGGTGATCAGCTGCCACCACAACTACGTCAGCGAGGAGCGCTACGACGGTGTCGACCTGCTGGTGACCCGCAAGGGCGCGATCAAGGCCGGCTCCGGTGACTTCGGCATCATCCCGGGCTCGATGGGCACCGGCTCGTACATCGTCCGCGGCCTGGGCAACGAGGCGGCGTTCAACTCCGCCTCGCACGGCGCCGGCCGCAAGATGAGCCGGACGGCGGCGAAGAAGCGGTTCACCACGCATGACCTGGCCGAGCAGACCAAGGGCGTGGAATGCCGCAAGGACAGCGGGGTGGTGGACGAGATCCCCGGCGCCTACAAGCCGATCGAGAAGGTCATCGCCCAGCAGAAGGACCTCGTCGAGGTCGTGGCGCACCTGAAGCAGGTGGTCTGCGTCAAGGGCTGACGCGGGTGGCGCGGCCCCTCTGATGACTCCCGGGGTGGCCCGGCGACGGCGGCGGGGCCGTGCGGCCCCCGGCCGTGTCGGGAGCCGGTCATGCCGCGAGGGGTGCACCGCGATGGCGGTGCACCCCTCGTGTGACGGTGCTCAGGCGGCGGCCGGCAGCTCGTCGAGGCCCTCCTGGACCAGCTTGGCGAGGCGGTCCAGGGCCTGGTCGGCGCCCTCGGCGTCGGAGGCGAGGACGACCTCCTCGCCGCCCTGGGCGCCGAGGCCGAGCAGCCCGAGCATGGAGGCGGCGTTGACCGGGTTGCCGCCGGGCTTGGCGATGGTGACGGGCACGCCGGTGGCCGTGACGGCCCGGACGAAGATGGAGGCGGGACGGGCGTGCAGGCCCTCGGCCCAACCGATGGTGACGCGGCGCTCAGCCATGAGACGTGCCTTTCCGGTGAAGCTGTCACGGCCGTGCTCGGGGTGGCGGCCATGTTGTCTAGACCAGTGTTGCACGCAGGTGACCCCTCCGAGCCGCCGCGTTCGGGACTTGTGATTGTTTCTTTCGGGGGCATAAGCCCCGGCCAGTGGCCCTGTCCACCCTGCCGCGAGCACACACCCGACGCCATTCGGCTCGCCGCCGGATAACCTGACGAATGTGGACGACTCCGCGGCACCGCGCCCCCAGCAGGACCCCGGCCAGACCCCCCGTCGGGACCTCGTACAGGCCTCCCGAACGGACCTGAAGCGGGACCCCCAGGACACCGAACCGGACTACCCGCAGCACTGGGAAGCCGACATCCTGTTGCGCGACGGCGGCACGGCGCGGATCCGGCCGATCACACCCGCGGACGCGGGCCGGCTGGTCGAGTTCTACGAACAGGTCTCGGACCAGTCCAAGTACTTCCGCTTCTTCGCGCCCTACCCCCGGCTCTCCGACAAGGACGTCCGCCGCTTCACCCACCACGACTTCGTGAACCGGGTCGGCCTCGCCGTCGTGATCCGCGACCGCTTCATCGCCACCGTCCGCTACGACCGGATCGACGCCGACGGCCGGCCCTCCATCACCGGCACCGACGCCGAGGTGGCGTTCCTGGTGCAGGACGCCCACCAGGGCCGCGGCGTGGCCTCGGCCCTGCTGGAGCACATCGCGGCGGTGGCGCAGGAGCGCGGCATCCGCCGCTTCCAGGCCGAGGTGCTGCCGGAGAACCGCAAGATGGTGAAGGTCTTCACCGACGCCGGCTACACCCAGCACCGCAGCTTCGCCGACGGCGTGGTGCACCTGGAGTTCGACCTGGAGCCGACCGCCGCCTCACTCGCCGTCATGCGGGCGCGCGAGCACCGTGCCGAGGCGCGGTCCGTGCAGCGGCTGCTCACCCCACGCTCGGTGGCGGTGCTCGGCGTCTCGCGCAATCCGCAGACCGTCGGCCGGGCGATCCTGCGCGACCTGCTCGGCGACTTCACCGCCAAGAACCGCGACTTCACCGCGGATGACGGCGACGGCACCGCCCGGGACGGCGACCCCACCACCGGAGACGGCCGCACGGTCTACGCGGTGAACCGCAACGCCCCGCCCGGCACCGAGCTGGACGGCGTCCCGGTGCACCGCTCGATCCTGGAGATCCCCGGGCCGGTCGACCTCGCGGTGATCGCCGTCCCCGCCGCCGCCGTCCCCGCCGCCGTCGCCGAGTGCGGCGCGCACGGCGTGCAGGGCCTCGTGGTGGTCACCGCCGGGTACGCCGAGACCGGCCCGGAGGGCCGCGACCGCCAGCGCGCCCTGGTCCGCCAGGCCCGCGCGGCCGGCATGCGGGTGATCGGCCCGAACGCCTTCGGCCTGATCAACACCGACCCCGACCGGCCGCTCAACGCCTCGCTCGCCCCCGTCCTGCCCGAGCGCGGTGGCTTCGGCATCTTCTGCCAGTCCGGCGCGATCGGCGTCGCCCTGCTGGAGGCCGCCCACCGGCGTGGCCTGGGCGTCTCCTCCTTCGCCTCGGTCGGCAACCGGTCCGACGTCTCCGGCAACGACTTCCTCCAGTACTGGGCGGAGGACCCGGCCACCGACGTGGTGCTGCTCTACCTGGAGTCCTTCGGCAACCCCCGCAAGTTCACCCGGATCGCCCGCCGGCTCGCCACCGCCAAGCCGATCGTGGTCGTCAAGGGCGCCCGCCACACCGGCAGCCTGCCGCCCGGCCACGCCGTCCCGGCCACCGCCACCGGACTGCGCGACGCCACCGTGGACGCGCTGTTCCAGCAGGCCGGGGTGACCAGGGTGGAGACCATCACCGAGCTGTACGACACCGGCGAGCTGCTCGCCCAGCAGCCGCTGCCGGCCGGCGGCCGGGTCGCCGTCGTCGGCAACTCCGACTCGCTCGGCCTGCTCACCCACGACGCCTGCCTCAGCGCCGGCCTGCGCCCCCGGACGCCCGTCGACCTGACCACCGCCGCGACCGGCGAGAACTTCCGGATCGCCCTGGACGTGGCGCTCGGCGACCCGGCGGTGGACGCGGTGATCGCCGTCGCCATCCCGCCGATCGGCACCTCCGCCCACGCCTTCATGGGCGGCCGGCTGACCGGCCCGGACGACCCCGAGATGGGCTCGGACGACCCGGAGATCGCCGCCGCCCTGCTCGACGCCGGCCGGCGTGCCCAGGAGCTGGGCAAGCCGCTGCTGCTGGCCCACCTGGCGCTGACCGACCTGCCGGCCCGGCTGCGCCCGGGCGGCATTCCCGCCTACCCCGCGCCCGAGCGGGCCGTCCGTGCCCTCGCGCACGCCGTCCACTACGCCGAGTGGCGCCGCCGGATGGCCGAGGCGGAGGAGACCGCCCGCGTACCCGAGCTGGACCGGATCGACGAGGGCGGCGCCCGCGCCCTGGTCGAGGCCGCGCTCAGCACCCGCACCGCGATCGCCGCCCGCACCCAGCCCGGCGGCGCCCGGATCACCCTGCCGGACGCGGACACCGCCGGGCTGCTCGCCCACTACGGCATCGACGTCCACCCCACCCTGCCCGCGCCCGACGAGGAGACCGCCGTCCGGGCGGCCGCCACCCTCGGCTACCCGGTCGCGCTCAAGGCCACCGCCCCGCACCTGCGCCACCGGCCCGACCTCGGCAGCGTCCGCCTCGACCTGACCGGCGAGCCGGGGCTGCGCCGGGCCCACCGCGAGCTGGACGCGCTGCTCGGCGGCGCCGCCCAGGCCGAGCTGGTGGTGCAACGGCTGGCCCCGCGCGGTGTGGACACCGTGATCGGCGCCACCGTGGACCCGGCGGTCGGCGCGATCCTCTCCTTCGGCCTCGCCGGCGCCCCCGCGGAACTGCTCGGCGATGTCGCCCACCGCCTGGTGCCCGCGACCGACCAGGACGTGGCCGGGCTGATCCGGGAGGTCCGGGCGGCGCCGCTGCTGTTCGGCTGGCGCGGCGCCGAGGCGGTGGACACCGGTGCCCTGGAGGAACTGCTGCTGCGGGTCTCCCGACTGGTCGACGACATTCCCGAGGTCGCCTCGGTGGACCTCGAACCGGTGGTCGTCGCCCCGCACGGCCTGGCGATCCTGGGCGCGCGGGTGCGTATAGCACCTCTGCCCGTCCGAAGCGATCTGGGCCCGCGCGCCATGAGCACGCTGTAACCTTCCTTGGTTGCGCCCTGCTCGGGGGCGCTGTCGTCCGGAAGCTCGGCGCCGCGCCGCCCGCTTCGTCGGCGGACCATGCCAGGATGGAGTTATGGCGAAGACCGGTACCACCACCACTCAGGACCTGCGCTCGGCGATCGAGCGCAGTGGCTACTACCCGGCCCTGGTGTCCGAGGCGGTCGAGTCCGCGGTGGGCCCGGAGCCGATCAGCTCCTACCTGGTGCACCAGGAGACCACTTTCGACGCCAACGAGGTCCGCCGGCATGTCACGGTGCTGGTCCTGACCCCGACCCGGTTCGTGGTGAGCCACACCGACGAGCAGACCGGCGACGGGGCCGGCCCCGCCGTGCCGTACGCGACCACCTCCACCGAGAGCGTGCGTCTCGACCGGATCGGTTCGGTCGTGGTGAGCCGGATGGTCGCCAACCCGGAGACGTACACCCCGGGCACCCTGCCGCGCGAGGTCGTGCTGACCATCGGCTGGGGCGCCGTGCAGCGCCTGGACCTGGAGCCGGCTGGCTGCTCGGACCCGAACTGCGAGGCGGACCACGGCTACACCGGTTCGGCCACCGCCGACGACCTGTCACTTCGGGTCAGCGAGGCGGGGGACGGCCCGGAGACGGTCGCCCAGGCGCTGGTGTTCGCCCGCGCGCTCTCCGACGCGACGATCAGCACCGCCCCGCGGGCCTGAGCGGCGACGGACCGGAAAGCCAGGGAACCAGACCCGCCGATATGTCCTTCGCACCCGCCGACGGTTACGACGCCTTCGAGATCCTCGACCCTGCCGGAGCCCCCGCGCCCCCGTACGGCAGCGGTTCGCTCTGCGACCTGCTCCCCTCCGTGGCGGCCGGGCTCGGCGTCCCCGGCTTCACCGCCACCCTGCCGATCGCGCCCGCCGACCGGGCGGTGGTCTTCCTGGTCGACGGTCTCGGCTGGGAGCTGCTGCTGCGCCATCCCGAGTACGCGCCGTTCCTCTCCTCGCTGGTCGGCAGCTCGCTGGGCGGCACCGGGCGCCCGTTGACGGCCGGCTTCCCGTCCACCACCGCGACCTCGCTGGCCTCGGTGGGCACCGGCACCCCGCCGGGCCTGCACGGCCTGGTCGGATACACCGTGGCGGTGCCCGGCGCCGGGTACCTGATGAACCAGCTGCGCTGGCAGCCGCCGACCGACCCCGGCACCTGGCAGCCGTACCCGACGGTCTTCGAACAGACCCACGCCGCCGGGGTGGCGACCGCGCAGGTCTCCTCGCCGCTGTTCGCGCAGACCCCGCTGACCCGGGTGGCGCTCTCCGGCGGCACCTTCCTCGGCCGCACCACCGGCGAGGAGCGGATGGACCAGACCGCCCGCTGGCTGGCCGAGCACGACCGGGCCCTCGTCTACACCTACGTCAGCGAGCTGGACGGCGCGGGGCACCGCTTCGGCGTGGACTCCGACGAGTGGCGGATGACGCTGGACGCGGTGGACCGCCTGGCCCGGCGTCTGGCCGAGCAGCTGCCGCCGCGCTCGGCGATGTACGTCACCGCCGACCACGGCATGATCGATATCGCGCCGGAGGACCGGATCGACTTCGACGAGGACTGGGAGCTCGGCGCGGGCGTCGCCCTGCTCGGCGGCGAGGGCCGGGCCCGGCACGTGTACGCGGTGCCGGGGGCGGCCGCCGATGTGTACACGGTCTGGAGCGAGGTGCTCGGCGACCGGATGTGGGTGGCCACCCGGGACGAGGCGATCGCGGCCGGCTGGTTCGGCCCGTCCGTGGACGACCGGGTCTACCAGCGGATCGGCGACGTGGTCGCCGCCGCCCGGGACGACATCGCGATCACCGCCTCCCGCAACGAGCCCGGCGAGTCCGCGATGATCGGCCTGCACGGCTCGATGACCCCGGTGGAGCAGTTCGTGCCCCTGCTCGAAGTCCGCCGGTAGGAGGTCTGTTCGATGAACCAGGCCCCCAACTCCCCTGATGTGAAAGGCCTCTGCACCACCCATGGCTGAACTGGTGTTCTTCTCGGGCACGATGGACTGCGGGAAGTCGACGCTCGCGCTCCAGATGGACCACAACCACGCCGCCCGCGGCCGGCAGGGGATCATCCTCACCCGCAACGACCGGGCCGGCGCGGCCACCGTCTCCAGCCGGCTCGGCCTGCGTACCGAGGCGGTCGAGGTGACGGACGACTTCGACTTCCACGCCCATGTCGTGCACCGGCTCTCGGCCGGCGGCCGGGTGGACTACCTGATCTGCGACGAGGCCCAGTTCTTCGCCGCCGAGCAGGTCGACCAGCTGGCCCGGGTGGTGGACGAACTCGGCATCGACGTCTTCACCTTCGGTATCGCCACCGATTTCCGCACCCGGCTCTTCCCCGGCTCCCAGCGGCTGATCGAACTCGCCGACCGGGTCGAGGTGCTCCAGGTCGAGGCCCTGTGCTGGTGCGGCGCGCGGGCCACCCACAACGCCCGTACGGTCGGCGGCGTGATGGTGGTCGAGGGCGCCCAGGTCGTGATCGGCGACATCTCGGTGCGCGAGGACGAGGTCGGTTACGAGGTGCTCTGCCGCCGTCACCACCGCCGCCGGCTGACGGCTGCCACCGCCCGTGCCTCGGTGCTCTCCCCGGACGTCCTGCCCTTCGAGGAACAGCAGGCCTGAGCCCTTATCCGGTCTGCAGGACCGAGAAGTGGCCGCCCTGCGGGTCGGCCAGCCGGGCGACCCGGCCGCGTTCGGTCTCCTGCGGCTCCACGAGCACCCCGCCCCCCAGCTCGACCGCCCGACCGGCCGTCAGCGCGGCGTCCCGGACGGCGAAGTGGACCCGCCAGCGCGGCGGATGCCCGCGCAGCTCACCGCTGTGCCGGATGCCCGCCACCGGCCGGCCGTTCACCAGCAGTGCGGACCCGCCGGCCGAGGACTCCACCGGCCGGCCGAGCACCGCGCCGTAGAAGGCGGCGGAGCCCGGTTCGTCCGGGGTGAGCAGCTCGGCCCAGGCCGGGCCGCCGGGCTCGGGCCCCGCCTCCCGGCCGAGGTGTTCCCCGCCCTCCCAGAGCCCGAAGACGGCGCCGGACACGTCGGCCGCGATCGCCAGCCGCCCGGCCTGCTCCGCCTGGAGCGGTCCGACCGCGACCGTGCCACCGCACTCGCGCACCTGCTGGGCCGTCCGGTCGGCGCTGTCCACCGCGAAGTACGTGGTCCACTGCACCGGGAAGCCCGTCACGGAGGAGACCCCGAGACCGGCGACGGGTGTGCCGCCCAGCTCCGCCCGGACGTACGCGCCGAGCTGGCCGGGGCCCGGGGTGTACGTCCAGCCGAGCAGCCCGCCGTAGAAGGCGCGGGCACCGGCCAGGTCGTCGGTCATCAGGCTGACCCAGCACGGTGTGCCCTGGGCCAGCCGGAGTTTCACCGCGGGCATGCGGGCCTCCTCAGGGGCGGTTGGCGCACGAAGGCGCGCACGTGAGGGTGATGGTTCCACCCTGGCGCGCGTCGAACCCTCGGGCCGCGCGGAAAGTCCGGCAAAGACCGCACAAAGAGCCTCGCGGCGGTCGCGCTGCGCGAGAATGACCGCCATGACCACCAATAACGACGGGTCCCCGCTGATCTCGGCGGCCGGTCTGCGGGAGGCGCTCGCCTCCGACCGTCCGCCGGTCCTGCTCGATGTGCGCTGGCAGCTCGGCGGCCCGCCCGGCATCGAGGACTACACGCTCGGCCATCTGCCCGGCGCCCACTTCGTCGCCCTGGACCAGGACCTCGCCGCCCCGGCCGGCCCGCCCGGGCGCGGTGGGCGCCACCCGCTGCCCGACCCCGAGGAGTTCGGTGCCGCGCTGCGCCGCTCCGGTGTCTCGGCCGGGCGCCCGGTGGTGGTGTACGACGGCGCGACCTCGCTGGCGGCGGCGCGGGCCTGGTGGCTGCTGCGCTGGGCCGGCCACCCGGAGGTCCGGGTGCTGGACGGCGGATTCGCGGCCTGGCAGGCGGCCGGCCTGCCGGTGACCACCGAGGTGCCGGAGCCGGCGGAGGGCGACTTCAAGCCGGTGCCCGGGCAGCTGCCGACGGTGGACGGGGACGGCGCCGCCGCGCTGGCCCGCACCGGTCTGCTGCTGGACGCCCGCGCGGGGGAGCGCTACCGGGGTGAGAGCGAGCCGATCGACCCGCGCGCCGGCCACATCCCGGGGGCGCTCTCCGCGCCGACCACCGAGAACGTCGGCCCGGACGGGCGGTTCCGGCCGGCCGCCGAACTGGCCGAGCGGTTCCGGGCGCTGGGCGCGGGCGAGCGGGAGACCGCGGTCTACTGCGGTTCGGGCGTGACGGCGGCTCACCAGATCCTGGCGCTGGCGGTGGCGGGCCTGCCGGCCGCGCTGTACCCGGGCTCGTGGAGCGAGTGGTCGAGCGACGCCACCCGCCCGGTGGCGGTTACCGGGCAGCCGGGCTGATCCCGGCACGGCGAACACGACGAACACGACGAACACGACGAACACGCGAAGGAGGGGGCGCCGACCTGGTCGGCGCCCCCTCCTTCGTCATGCGTCTACTCCTGCTTCTTGCGCCGGCTGCCGAAGACGATCTCGTCCCAGCTCGGCACGGTGGCCCGGCGGCCGGGCCGTACGCCGTCCGCCTCGGCCTGCCGGTCGGTCGTGCCGACCAGACGCTCCCGGTGCGGGGCGACGGCGCGCGGCATCAGGATGTCCGCGTACGCCGAGCCCGCGCCGACCGCGGGTGCGGCGGCGGCCGGTTCCTCGGTCTCCTCGGCGACCTCGGCGGCCACCGGCTCGATCGGGGCGGGGCCGACCGCGAGGTCGCCCCGGAAGGCCGGGACGACGTCGAGCAGGCTGGTCAGTGAGTCGCGGGACTCCGCCGTGGCCTCACGGGACTCGCGCACCTCGCGGGACGACATGATGCGGTCGGCCGAGGGCCGGTCGATCATCGGGCGCGGCGGCCGCTCCTGGGGGAGCCGGGCGATGCGCGGGATGAACGGGAAGACCGACTCCTCCTCGCGCTCGACGTTCTCGCCGATCAGCGCGCGGGCCTCGTCGTCGTTCGGCTGGACCAGGCGCCGGGGCGGGTCGTACGTCCAGGAGGCGCTGCGGCCCTCGCCGTCGGCCCGGTAGGAGAGGATGACCTCCCAGGTGCCGTCGTCGCGCCGCCAGGAGTCCCAGCGTTCGGTGTCCTTCTCGGCGCCGCGCAGCGCGAGCCGCTCGGCGACGGCCTCGCCCAACTGCGGTCCGGTGGACTCGCCGTGCCGGCGGATCGCGGTCTTGCGGGCCCGCTCGGCCATGAAGGCTCGCTCGGCCAGCACCGGTCCCTCGAAGCGGCGGACCCGGTCGACGGAGATGCCGGCCGCCTGCGCGACCTCCTCAGCGGAGGCACCGGCTCGTATCCGCGCCTGGATGTCACGGGGGCGGAGATGGCTCTCCACCTCGATCTCGATCTGGCCGAGGCGCGGACGGTCACCACGGATGGCGGCGCGCAGCCGCTCATCGATGGGAAGGGTGTACTCCGTGCTGTCGGCGGCCTTGAGCACCAGCCGTGTGCCGTCGTTGCTGACGGCCACAACCCGCAGTTCGGGCACGGTTACCTCCCGGGTGGTGCCTGCCGACGTCACCTGCGTCGCTGCTCCCGTACTGAGTGTGGCCTGCCCACTCGCGACTGGCCACAACCTTGCTGAGTTCCCCGGCGTGTCGGGCTTACGCCCGGGAACGCCACTGTGGCACGGTTGCCTTTTTGCCACGTCATCCATCGACGTCGCGTCTGGGTGTCCCGGCCGTCCTCGCACGAGCAGTGACGCGACGATCCGGGACGGGCGTCGCCGTGCGTGCCTGCGCCGTGGCTCTTTGTCCAGCTGCCGGTTGAGGGGCAGTCGACAAGTCGACCCAAGGCTCAGGCTTTACGAACAGTACTCCATTCGTGGCATCCAAAGGGGCGGCTCGCCGCTCAAGTCTCCCGCGATTTACGGGAATCTCAAGAGCGTGCCCCTCCAATGGCCGACGACCGATCGGGGAACGGTGATCATCTTCACATATATCGACCGCGGAGAACCGCATTTTCGACCCTTGTGTCCTTCTTTGTGCAAGATGGAGTGACTTGTTCGAGGAACAGTCGTACGGACCGAGGGATGTTGATGCCGGAGCGGAAGGCCGTCGAGGAGGGCGGCAAGGAAGGTCGCAAGCGAATTGATCTGAGTGTGGCTCAGGTCGCGGCAAGCGCACTGGCAACCGTGGTGGGGGCCTTGCTGGCTTCCGAACTCGGGGTGTACGGAACGATTCTGGGCGCGGCGGTGGTCAGCATCGGCGCGACCACCGGTGGCGCGGTGTTCCAGCACATCTTCAAACGCACCGGTGAGCAGCTGCGCGAGGCGGTGGACCGGACCGGTCCCGGGCCGGCGGTGAACGGGCTGCGCCAGGTGCCGGCCGACTCCCCGTCCGCTCCGGTCACCCGGCCGCGGCTCTCCGAGGAGTGGAACGAACCGCGGACGGTCCGGGCGCGTCGGCGGTGGAGCTGGAAGACGTACGCGGCGGTCTCCTCGCTGGTGTTCGTCCTGGCGATGGTGCCGATCCTGGCCTTCGAGCTGGCGACCGGGCAGCCGGTGTCGGCGACGGTGAAGGGGGAGTCGGGCAACGGCACCTCGCTGGGCGGCACGGTCGGCACGAAGCCGTCGAGCCCGCCGGCTGACGCTCCGTCGCACGGTCCGTCGAGTCCGCCGTCCACGGGCGGGCGCGCCCCGGAGGCCTCGCCGTCCGCCGGCGGTGGCGCCTCGGCGCCGGCGCCCTCCAAGCCCGGTCCGGACCAGAGCTCCAGCCCGGGTGCGGGGACCGACGGCGGCGGCAAGGCCTCGCCCTCGGCGGGCCCGAGCGCGACGCCGTCCGCCCAACCGACCCCGTCGGGTGGCACCGGTGCGAAGCCGTCCGGCGCGGCGAGCCCGCAGCCGCCCGTTCCCAGCGGTGCGGCCGCCGGGGTCTCCCCGCCGCCCGCCGCCCCGACCGGAGAGCCGGCGCCGTAGGGCGGGATCCGCCCCGGGAACCGCCGGAGCGGCCCTACGCCCCGAGCACCCGCCGCAGATAGTCGTTGCCGAAGACGCGCCGCGGGTCGAGTTCGTCGCGCAGTGCGGTGAACTCGGCGAAGTGCGGGTACACCTCGCGGAGGTAGCCGGCGTCCCGGGTGTGCAGCTTGCCCCAGTGGGGGCGGCCCCGGTGGGCGGTCATCAGGCGTTCGACCTCGGTGAAGTAGCCCTGGTCGGCGGTGCCCCGGTAGAGGTGGACGGCGATGTAGGCGGTGTCCCGGCCGCCGGCGGTGGAGAGCCAGAGGTCGTCGGCCGGGGCGAAGCGCACCTCGACCGGGAAGCTGATCCTCCAGTCGGAGCGCTCGATCAGGGCCCTGAGCTCGCGCAGCACCCCGGCGGCCGCCTCGCGCGGCACCGCGTACTCCATCTCGACGAAGCGGACCTTGCGCGGGCTGGTGAACACCCGGTACGCGGTGTCGGTGTAACTGCGGTCCGACCAGGCGCGGCTGGCCAGGGAGGCGATGGCGGGGACGGACCGGGGGAAGCGCCGGCCGACCCGGCAGGCGCCCTCCCAGACGGTGTTGGAGAGGAAGTCGTCCTCCAGCCACTCCCTGAACCGGGGCAGTGGGGCGGCCGGACCCTGGCTGCGGTTGTTGCGCTTGGTGGAGCAGCGGTCGGTGTGCGGGAACCAGTAGAACTCGAAGTGCTCGTTGACGGCGGTGAGGTCGTCGAGCCGGTCCAGCACCTCGTCGAAGCGCATCGGCTGCTCGTGGGCGGTGAGCAGGAAGGCGGGCTCGACCGCGAGGGTGAGCGCGGTGATCACGCCGAGCGCGCCGAGGCCGAGCCGGGCGCCCTGGAAGAGCCGCGGGTTCTCGGTGGGGGAACAGCGGTGGACGCTGCCGTCGGCCAGGACGATCTCCAGCGCCCGGATCTGGGCGGCGAGCGAGCCGGAGTCCCGTCCGGTGCCGTGGGTGCCGGTGCTGGTCGCCCCGGCGACGGTCTGCACCTCGATGTCGCCCATGTTGGTGAGCGAGAGGCCGGCCGCGGCGAGCAGCCGGTTGAGCCTGGCCAGCGGCAGGCCGGCCTCGACGGTGACGGTGCCGGCCGCGCGGTCGATCTCCCGGACGGCGGTCATCGCGTAGGGGCGGACCAGGACGCCGTCACCGGCCGAGGCGATCGAGGTGAAGGAGTGGCCGGAGCCGACGGCCTTGACCGTCCGGCCCTGCTCGGCGGCGCGCAGGATCTCCTTGGCCAGCTCCTCCGCCGTCCCCGGGGTGACCACCTTGGCGGGCCGGGCACTCTGGTTGCCGGCCCAGTTGGTCCAGCGGGTCCGGGGGGCGGTACTGGCCTGGGGCATGCGGTGCCTCCTGCTCCGTGGCCGAACGGTGTCGGCGCGCTCAGGGGCGGCCCGGCCGCCCTACCCGCGGGTAGGCCCGCGAGTAGGGAGGAGAGTAGTCAGTTCACCGTTCGAGGTCTACGGTCTGCGCGGGGGTCTCGACGGCCTCGCCGGCCGCAGCGGTGGAGAGCCCGCCGCGCAGCCGGGGCAGGCCGATCAGAGCGGTGACGGCGCCGAACACCCCTGCCGTCAGCGGCACCCAGTAACCGGCGGCGGCCCCGGACGCGTCGATCACCCAGCCGCCGGCCGAGGAGCCGAGGGCGACGCCGAGCGCCAGCCCGGTGGTGGTCCAGGTCATGCCCTCGGTCAGCTTGGCGGCCGGGACGAGCCGCTCGACCAGGGCCATCGCGGTGATCAGGGTGGGGGAGATGGCGATACCGGCCACCAGCAGCGCGGCGCCGACCGCGACCAGCCCGCCGACCCCGTGCACCCACTCGGCGACCAGCAGCAGCGGCAGCATGCTGAGCGCCATCAGCACGACGCCGCCGAAGAAGCGTCCGGCCATCGAGCCGTTGAGCCTGAGGGTGCCGAACACCACGCCCGCCAGGCAGGAACCGAGGGCCCAGAGCGCGAGCACCACGCTGGCGACGGCCTTGTGGCCCTGCTCGTCGGCGAAGGCCACGGTGACGACCTCCACCGAGCCGAAGATCGCGCCGGTGGCGATGAAGGTGAGGACCAGCACGACGAGCCCGCCGTTGAAGATCGCGCTGCCGCCGCTCTGCGCGGCCGCCGGGTGGACCGGGGGCTCGGTGCGGCGCTGCGCGGTGAACATCACGATGCCCACCGCCAGGGCGACGCCGGCCAGCATGACGCCCGACTCCGGGAAGACCGTGGTCGCCAGGCCGACGGCGAGGATCGGGCCGACGATGAAGCAGACCTCGTCGACCACGGCCTCGAAGGAGTACGCGGTGTGCAGTCTGGGCGCGTCGTCCCGGTAGAGGTGCGCCCAGCGGGCCCGGACCATCGCGCCGGTGCTCGGCATCACGCCCATGCCGGCGGCGAAGACGAACAGCGTCCAGACCGGCGCGTTGTAGTGGGCGCAGAGCAGCAGCCCGGTCGCGGCGACGACGGTGATCGCGGCAGCCGGCAGGGCGACCCGGCGCTGTCCGTGGCGGTCCACCAGCCAGGAGACCAGCGGTCCCAGGACCGCGGCGGACAGTGCCAGCACCGCCGATACCAGGCCCGCCACCCCGTAGGAGCCGCGCAGCTGGGAGAGCATGGTGACGATGCCGATGCCGGTCATGGAGATCGGCAAGCGGGCTATGAAGCCGGTGGAGGAGAAGGCCAGACTGCCGGGGGCGGCGAATATCTGGCGGTAGCTGGACAGCACGGGAGCTCCGTCGAGGGTAAGGAACGAGGCTGGCCCAGACAGCTTACGTACCTTGGCAAACCGTATTTTCCGGACACCCTACGCGGCCCCGCCGACGTCACCGGCCCCCGCAGTGGCAGGATCGGTCGCATGTCCGACGTGCGCAATCCCTCGCCTTCCGGCACCGCTCAGGCTGGGGCCCAGCCCTACGACGCGCTGCTGCTGCTCTCCTTCGGCGGTCCCGAGGCCCCCGAGGACGTCGTCCCGTTCCTGGAGAACGTCACCAGGGGCCGGGGCATCCCGAAGGAGCGGCTGAAGGAGGTGGGCAAGCACTACTTCCTGTTCGGCGGGGTGAGCCCGATCAACGAACAGAACCGCGAGCTGCTGGCCGCGCTGCGCAAGGACTTCGCCGAGCACGGCCTGGACCTGCCGGTCTACTGGGGCAACCGGAACTGGGCCCCCTACCTGGTGGACACCCTGCGCGAGATCGTCGCCGACGGGCACCGCCGGGTCGCCGTCCTCGCGACGAGCGCCTACGCCGGCTACTCCGGCTGCCGCCAGTACCGCGAGAACCTCGCCGACGCGCTGGCCGCGCTCGCCGCGGAGGGGCTGCCCGGGCTCCGGGTGGACAAGCTGCGGCACTTCTACAACCACCCGGGCTTCGTCCAGCCGATGATCGAGGCCACCCTGGCCGCCCTGGAGCGGCTGCCCGCCGGGGCCCGCCCCGGCGCCCGGCTGGCGTTCACCACCCACTCCATCCCGGACACCATGGCCGAGACCTCCGGCGCCCCGGACGACCCGGCGCGCGGCCGCCCCGGCGGCGCGTACGTGGCCCAGCACCTCGACGTCGCCCGGCTGATCGCCGAGGCCGTCGCCGAGCGCACCGGCGTGACCGACCGCCCCTGGGAGCTCGTCTTCCAGAGCCGCAGCGGCGCCCCGCACATCCCGTGGCTGGAACCCGACATCTGCGACCACCTGGAGGCCCAGCACGCCGACGGCGCGCCCGCCGTGGTGATGGTCCCGATCGGCTTCGTCTCCGACCACATGGAGGTCAAGTACGACCTGGACACCGAGGCCGCGGCCAAGGCCGCCGAACTCGGCCTGCCGGTCGCCCGCGCCGCGACCGTCGGCGCCGACCCCCGCTTCACCGCCGCCGTGCGCGACCTCGTGCTGGAGCGGGCCGCCACCGAGCGCGGCGAGACCGTGACCCGCTGCGCCCTCGGCACGCTCGGCCCCAGCCATGACGTGTGCGCGGTGGCCTGCTGCCCCAACCCGCGCGCCCCCCGCCCGGCCGTCGCCGAGCGCTGACCCCTTCCCGAGGAGACCCCCGTGCCCAGCCCGAGCCCCGAACTGCTCGACGAACTGCTCGATGTCGCCCTGGACGCCGCCCGGCAGGCGGGCGCCCTGCTGCGGGACGGCCGGCCCGCCGACCTCGGCGTGGCGGGCACCAAGAGCAGCCCGGTGGACGTGGTCACCGAGATGGACCTCGCCTCCGAGAAGCTCGTCCTGGAGCTGATCTCCGACCGCCGCCCGGACGACGGCTACCTCGGGGAGGAAGGCGCCGAGCGGCCCGGCACCAGCGGGGTGCGCTGGGTGGTCGATCCCCTCGACGGCACGGTCAACTACCTGTACGGACTGCCCTCGTGGGCCGTCAGCGTGGCCGCCGAGCTGGACGGCGAGGCGGTCGTCGGCGTGGTGTACGCGCCGGCCCGCGGCGAGCTGTTCCACGCGGTGCTCGGCCGTGGCGCCCACCTGGACGGCCGGCCGATCGCCGCCCGGCAGGCCCCGCCGTGGGGGCAGGCGCTGATCGGCACCGGCTTCAACTACGTGCAGCCGGTGCGGGTCCGGCAGGCCGAGGTGCTGCTCGCGCTGATGCCCGAGGTGCGTGACATCCGCCGGGGCGGGGCCGCCGCCGTGGACCTCTGTGACGTCGCCGCGGGCCGGCTGGACGGCTACTACGAGCGCGGGCTGGCGCCCTGGGACCGCGCCGCCGGCTGCCTGATCGCCGCCGAGGCGGGCGCCCAGGTCGGTGGCCGCCCCGGGCAGGGCCCCGACGGCGAGCTGACCGTCGCCGCCGCGCCCGGTGTCTACCAGCCGCTCCAGGAACGGCTGGCCGAACTGCGCGCCTGGGCCGACTGAGTGGCGGCCCGGGTTCCGGGCCGGCCCCTCTCCCGGGCGGGCGCGGAACCCGGGCAGCGAAGAGCCCTGGCATACGGGGAATGCCAGGGCTTGAGGTTTCGCACGGCCCCCGCAGGGCCGCTGGTGCCGGAGGTCCGGCGCGGGTGGACGGGTCAGGCGGCGGTGCGGTGCCGCCCGAGCACCGTGTCCACGCCGTGTTCGGCGGCGAGCCGGCGGAGATCGTCCAGCTCGGACTGCTCCACCTCGGCCAGGAATTCGTCCCCGGCCTCGATCGCGCGGTGCAGGTCCTGCTCGGCGTTGGCTATGCGCTGCAGGATTCCGGCGGTGAAGGCGTCCATACGGGCCCCCTTACTGTGTCGGACGTGCACGTTCGTGCGTCCCCCGCCCCAGGGTGATGGTGGCCGGCGGAAGCGTCCGAGCCGGCAGGTCGGAATCTCCGGTCGGGCGCGGAGACGGCCTTCGGCCGCTCCCGGCGACGCCCCAGCCCCAGGGCCGGCGCGGATGAACGCACGGCGGGTGGGTGCGATCGGCCAGTGGCCAGATCGCGGGTGTGCAGCACTCCTCCCCCCGCCCGGGCCGGGGAAACCTCCCGGGGCGAGAAAGTTGCCTGTGTCACAGTCCAAGCGGAGTGTTCCCGACACGAATCGTGACCGGCGGCCCCGCGCGGGGCCCTGCCTCCGGGGCAGCTTATCGCTGCTTTACCGCTGGACCAGGCAGGATGGAGGCACCGTCGGAGCCGTGCGTCCGCTTCCGGGGCCGGCCTGGAGAAGGGACAACCACCGTGCGGGTTCTCGTCGTCGAGGACGAGCAGCTGCTCGCCGAGGCCGTCGCCACCGGCCTGCGCCGCGAGGCGATGGCCGTCGACGTGGTGTACGACGGGGAGGCCGCGCTCCAGCGCATCGCGGTCAACGACTACGACGTGGTCGTGCTCGACCGGGACCTGCCGCTGGTCCACGGGGACGACGTCTGCCGCAGTGTGGTCGACCAGGGCCTGGCCACCCGGGTGATCATGCTGACCGCCTCCGGCGACATCAGCGACCGGGTCGAGGGCCTGGAGATCGGTGCGGACGACTACCTTCCGAAACCGTTCGCCTTCAGTGAACTCGTCGCCCGGGTCAGGGCACTGGGCCGCCGGGCGACCGTACCGCTGCCGCCGGTGCTGGAGCGGGCCGGCATCTCGCTCGACCCCGGCCGCCGCGAGGTGATCCGCGAGGGGCGGACCGTCCAGCTCGCCCCCAAGGAGTTCGCCGTTCTGGAGGTGCTGATGCGGGCCGGCGGCGCCGTCGTCTCCGCCGAGCAGCTGCTGGAGAAGGCCTGGGACGAGCACACCGACCCGTTCACCAACGTGGTGCGCGTCACCGTGATGACGCTGCGCCGCAAGCTCGGCGATCCGCCGGTGATCGTCACGGTTCCCGGCTCCGGCTACCGGATCTGACCGGACCACTTCACTTCTGAACCGGATCCCTTCGGGTCCGACTGTCACGCGCCCGCCCCGGCGGACGCTCCGAGAGGACGATCATGACCACCCCGCCCCCGGCCGGCGGGCCCTCCGGTGCGCCTGCCGGCGGCCGCGCCGTACCGCCCAAGCCCGTGCACCCGCCGCGCGCCCCGCGCCTGCGCACCGCCCCGCACGACGGCTACGTCCCCGGCGACGGCATGCTCGCCTGGCTGCCCTTCCGCCCCACCATCCGCATTCGGCTCACCCTGCTCTACGGCGGGATGTTCCTGATGGCGGGGGTCGTCCTGCTGCTGCTGATGTACTTCTTCGTCGGGCAGGCCCTGAGCATCCTCCAGCCGCCGCCGTTCAACTTCGGGCCGGACGGCGCCGTGGTCAACGGCGTCCGGATGAGCAGCGACCAGTTCAACCAGGCCCTCGCCCACCAGTTCGATGGCAACTCCAACGCGGCGCTCAACACCCTGCTCCGCAAGTCCCTCACGGTGCTGGTCTGCCTCGCCGTGATCGCCTTCGCCACCGGGTACGCGATGGCCGGCCGGGTCCTGCACCCGCTCGGCCGGATCACCCGCACCGCCCGTGAGGTGGCCAGCTCCGACCTGCACCGCCGGATCGAGCTGGACGGGCCGGACGACGAGCTCAAGGAACTCGCCGACACCTTCGACGACATGCTGGACCGCCTGGACCGCTCCTTCGACTCCCAGCGCCGTTTCGTCGCCAACGCCTCGCACGAGCTGCGCACCCCGCTGGCGATCAACCGGACCCTGCTGGAGGTCCAACTCTCCGATCCGGGCGCCTCGGCCGATCTCCAGCATCTCGGCAAGATCCTGCTGGCCACCAACGAGCGCAGCGAGCAGCTGGTGGAGGGCCTGCTGCTGCTCGCCCGCAGCGACAACAACCTCACCGACCGCCGCCCGGTGGAGCTGTCCGAGGTGGCCACCAGGGCGCTGGAGCAGACCCGGGCCGAGGCCACCAAGCGCGAGGTGGAACTGCGTTCGACGCTGGACCCGGCCGTCGTGTCGGGCAACGGCGTGCTGCTGGAGCGGATCGCGCTCAACCTGCTGCAGAACGCCGTGCGCTACAACGTCGCGGACGGCTGGGTCGAGATCTCCACCGCCGCGGTGCCCGGCGGCGGCGAGCTGGTGGTCTCCAACACCGGCCCGGTCGTGCCGGGGTACGAACTGGAGCACATCTTCGAACCGTTCCGCCGGGTCAAGGGCGCCGACCGCACCCGTAGCGACAAGGGCGTCGGGCTCGGCCTCTCCATCGTCCGGTCGGTGGTCCGGGCCCACGGAGGTGTCATCGAGGCCATTCCGCGCACCGGTGGCGGCCTCACCATGCGGGTCCGCCTCCCGGCCGCCTGACCGGCCCCCTGGGCCCGTCCGTGCCCCACTGTGCCGCCCGGGCGTCACCGCTTCGCGCGCCGACCGTTTCCAGCCGCCCCCGCCAGGTCTGTCAAGACGACATAAGGCCTGGCGGGGGCGGCTTGTCATTTCCGGCCCGAGCAACTTACGGTGTCGTAACCTACGCAACCGTA
This sequence comes from Kitasatospora sp. NPDC088548, assembly GCF_044753005.1. Classification (NCBI taxonomy): domain Bacteria; kingdom Bacillati; phylum Actinomycetota; class Actinomycetes; order Kitasatosporales; family Streptomycetaceae; genus Kitasatospora; species Kitasatospora sp. NPDC088548. The sequence continues at coordinate 4,894 of NZ_JBIVMI010000026.1, read as the reverse complement.
AGTGCGTTTTCCGACGTGTCCGCCCAACGCGCCCGTCCCGCGCGTGCCCGTCCCTCAGGAGCAAGACTCGTGACCATCGCCCCCGTGCAGCGCACCGCTTCTCCCGGTTCGAGCGCCTGGACCGACGCGCGGCTGATCATGGCCCTCGAAGAGGTGGTGGAGAAGGAGCTCGACCGCCACCTGAAGGTCGCCAAGGACTGGATGCCCCACGAGTTCGTCCCGTGGAGCCAGGGCCGTGACTTCGACGGCGTACTGGGCGGCGAGGCCTGGGCGGTGGAGCAGTCGCAGGTCACCCCGCTCGGCCGGGTGTCGCTCGTGGTCAACCTGCTGACCGAGGACAACCTCCCCAGCTACCACCACGAGATCGCCACCATGTTCGGCCGCGAGGGTGCCTGGGGCACCTGGGTGCACCGCTGGACCGCCGAGGAGGGCCGGCACGGCATCGCGATCCGTGACTTCCTGCTCGCCACCCGGGCCGTCGACCCGAACGAGCTGGAGCGGGCCCGGATGAGCCACATGTCGGAGGGCTTCGAGTCCGACAACGCGCACAGCATGCTGCACTCGGTCGCCTACGTGGCCTTCCAGGAGCTCGCGACCCGCATCTCGCACCGCAACACCGGCCACTTCGCCGGGGACCCGCTCTGCGACCAGCTGCTCGCGAAGATCGCCAACGACGAGAACCTGCACATGATCTTCTACCGGAACCTGCTGAAGGCGGCTCTGGAGATAGCCCCTGACCAGGCCATGCGGGCCATCGCCGACGTGATCATCAACTTCCGGATGCCCGGCCACGGCATCCCCGGTTTCGAGCGGGCCGCCGCCCAGATCGCCATCGGCGGCGTCTACAACCTGCGGATCCACCACGACGACGTGCTGCAGCCGGTGCTGCGACACCTCAAGGTCATGGAGATCGGCGGGCTCGGCCCGGAGGGCCTGCAGGCCCAGGACGAGCTCGGCGCCTTCCTCGGCGGGCTGGACGCGCAGGCGTCCAAGTTCGCCGAGCGGCAGGCCGCGCTGCTGGCCCGCCGGGCCGCCCGTGTGGCCGCCCGGTAGCGGACGGCAGGCCCGGACGCGAGGCCCGGACGCGAGGCCGTCGGAGGGAGCACGCCCGGTCGGGGGCGTGAGGCCCGTTCGGGGAGCGCGCGGCCGGGCCGCACGAGCGGCGGGGCACGAACCGCGCGGCCGGCCGACCCGGGGATCCACCCGCTCCGCTTGGGTGGATTTTCCGTGGTTTGCCCCGGAAGATTCAGAACGTGAGCAAGCTCACACAAAGTCGCCCCGAGCGTTGGAGCGACCCCGGAGAGTGATCATGTCGACGGGCGCCCCGGTCGCCGTCCGTGAGGGGCCGGGTGGCCGGTGGCGCTCGGGCGGGTTGACGGGCGTCCCTGGTGGGCAAGGGAATTGGCAGGCCTCCGCAGGGCTTATGATCACCGTGAGTGTCCGCCGGGCGGGCCCCGTCCCAGATCGGCGATGGCCCAGCGTGAGGCCCTCAGCGCCCGACCGGATCACCCCAACGGACCCCCGGCTGAGTGTCGATTGAGTAACAGGGCTTGAAGTAAGGCAAAATCTCCGCCTCGGGTCGGGCACAAGACCGACCCCCCATGCGTTACGTGCGCTGGAGATACCGCACACACCGCACAAACCCGGAGGGGGAGAGCGAAAAATGGCAACGGACTACGACACCCCACGCAAGACCGATGACGACCTCAACGAGGACAGCATCGAGGAACTGAAGGCTCGGCGGAACGAGAAGACCGGTAGCTCGGTCGACGTCGACGAGTTCGAGGCGGCCGAGGGCCTGGAGCTCCCGGGCGCGGACCTCTCGAACGAGGAGCTCTCGGTCCGGGTGCTGCCCCGGCAGGCCGACGAGTTCACCTGCATGAGCTGCTTCCTGGTGCACCACCGCAGCCAGCTGTACAGCGAGAAGAACGGCAACCCGATCTGCCGGGACTGCGGCGCCTGAGCGCCAGGGCGGCCATGGTCCGGGCCTCGCGGCTCCCGCGAGACCGGCACACCGCCCCTTCCGGCCCCGGGCAGCGGGGCCGGACGGCAGTTCCGGCGGCCGTCGAGGCGGACGCACCGGCAGTACGGGGTCAGGTCATACCGGCGCAGTACCTCGTACCGCGCTTTTCTGTGCAGCACGGAGAGATTTGGGACGGTCCCGCATCGCGGAACCGTCCCTCTCCGTTTTCCGGGTCTTCTTTCCGGGTCTTCGCGCGGCCCCGGCCGGGACCGGCCGGACGCTCAGGCCCGGGCGCCGCGGCGGGCCTCTTCCAGGGCCTCGGCCAGCTTCATCGGCGAGCGGGTCGACAGATACAGGTACGGCGTGGGATCGGCCGGGTCGCTGACCTCGACGCGCAGTGCGGTCGGGACGTAGCTGCGCAGCAGCATGAAGGCGCGCGGATCGGCCTTCGGCCCGCGCCAGGCGACCGCCTCGGCCGGGCTGAGCGGGTGCGCGGCGCCGAGGGCGTCGACCGGGATCCGGGCCGGGCCGGCCACCAGCGAGCCCTGCACCACCCGGATCCGGGCCGAGCCGTAGCTGCTGATCGCGGCCGCGCCGGCCGCGATGCCGACCACCAGCCCGACCAGCGCGCCCACCGCGCTGAAACGCAGCAGGATCATCGCGAGCGTGAGCCCGATCGCGACCGGGAGCAACCACCAGGAGCGCGGCACGGTGAGGCGTTCGTCGTACATGCCCCCATTGTGATCGCCGTGACGGACGGAGCGGGACGGCACCCCCGCTTCCCGGCTTCCTACCGCTGGGTAGGGTTGGTCGCCGTGACCGGTTCCATAGCTTCTCCGTCCGCAGCCTCCCCGTCCGCGCAGTCGTCCGCGCACCTGCCCGCCGTCCTGTCGCCGACCACGCCGCCCCCGGACGCCGTGCTGCCGCCCCGGGCCCCGCAGGCGCCGGCCCCGGGCACCCGGCTCGGCTCGCACTACGAGCACTGCTTCGGCTGCGGCCCGCAGCACCCCGGCGGCCTGCGGATCGACGCGGTGGCCGGCGAGGGACTGGACGTCACCGCCGAGTTCACCGTCGGCCAGGCCCACCAGGGCGGCCCGGGCCTGGCCCACGGCGGCCTGCTGACCACCGCCATGGACGAGACCCTCGGCACGCTGAACTGGCTGCTGCACGCCCCCGCCGTCACCGGCCGGCTGGAGACCGATTTCGTCGCCCCGGTGCCGGTCGGTTCCGTGCTGCACCTGCGGGCCTGGATCACCGGCGTGCACGGCCGGAAGATCTACAGCGCCGGCGAGGCGCGGATCGGCGGCCCGGACGGACCGGTCGCGGTGCGTGCGCAGGCGCTCTTCATTCAGGTGAAGCTGGAACACTTCACCAAGAACGGTCGACCCGAGGACATCGAGAAGGTTCTCGACGACCCCGACCTGATGAAGCGCGCCCGAGCCTTTGAGGTGAACCCTTGAGCAGCACCCCCCGTCCGCCGGTAGACGTCCTGATCAGGCGAATCGACCCCGACCTGCCGCTGCCCGCGTACGCGCAGCCCGGCGACGCGGGCGCCGATCTGCGGACCACCGTCGACGCCGAGCTGGCCCCCGGCGAGCGGGTCGTCCTCCCCACCGGCGTGGCCATCGCCCTGCCCGACGGCTACGCGGCGTTCGTCCACCCCCGCTCCGGGCTCGCAGCTCGTTGCGGAGTTGCTCTGGTGAACGCCCCAGGGACGGTCGATGCCGGGTACCGTGGAGAGATCAAGGTGATCGTCGTCAATCTGGACCCGCGCGAGGGGGTCAGCTTCCGCCGAGGGGACCGGATCGCCCAGCTGGTCGTCCAGCAGGTCGAGAAGGCCCGCTTCCACGAGGTGGCCGAGCTGCCGGGGTCGGCACGCGCCGAGGGCGGGTTCGGGTCGACCGGCGGCCACGCCGCGGTCTAGCATGCCCGCGGCCTCGCAGGAAGCCGAGCAGGTATTCGCATCGGTCTTGGACCGGGAAGGACAGTGACCGTGTTCCGTCGTCGCCAGAAGAGCGAGGACGCTGTCGAGCAGCTCGCCGACGACGCCATCAGCGCCGACGAGACGGCCGATGACGTCGAAGGTTCCGCCGAGAGCGAGAACGTGACCGAGCTGGACCCGACGGACCGGGTCGGGCTGCCGCCGGCCCCGCGTCCGGACGGTCCGTGGGACCACTCCGAGCTGGAGAAGCCGGAGGAGGGCCGGGTGGACCTCGGGGGTCTGCTGGTCCCCGGTGTCGAGGGGATGGAACTGCGCGTCGAGGTGGCCGGCGAGTCGATCGTGGCCGCGACGCTGGTCCTCGGCAACAGCGCCATCCAGCTCCAGGCCTTCGCGGCTCCCAAGTCCGAGGGCATCTGGGGCGAGGTCCGCGAGGAGATCGCCAGTGGCATCACCTCGCAGGGCGGCATCGTGGACGAGGAGGAGGGCCCGCTCGGCTGGCACCTCCGCGCCCAGGTCCCCGTGCAGCTGCCGGACGGCACGCAGGGTGTGCAGCTGGTGCGCTTCGTCGGCTGCGACGGGCCGCGCTGGTTCCTCCGGGGTGTGATCTCCGGCCAGGCCGCCGTGCAGCCCGAGATGGCCGGAATCCTGGAGCAGGTCTTCCAGCAGACGGTCGTCGTCCGTGGTGAGAGCCCGATGGCGCCTCGCGACCCGATCGTGCTGAAGCTTCCGGAGGACGCCCAGATGGTCGCCGACGGTGGCGCCACCGCGGCGGCCGGCGGCGAGGGCGAGAACCGCTTCGGTGGCACCGCGCTCGATCCGTTCGCCCGCGGCCCGGAGATCACCGAGGTCCGCTGAGCACGTCGATCGCCCCCGCCCGGGAAGCCCGGGCGGGGGCGATTTGCATGTGGCGTGCCCGGGCCCGTACAGTTCCGGAGTCGCACCGAGAGGGGCGGCGGAAAGCGAATCCGATGAATGAAACTCCGGAAAAC
>NZ_JBIVMI010000025.1:85467-140336 GCF_044753005.1 Kitasatospora sp. NPDC088548 | reverse complement strand
CGAGATACGCGCCGACCTCCACCTCGGCCTGCTCCAACTCGCCTGCAGCATCATCTGCCTGCGAAAGCTCCGAACCTCATTCTGAAACGATCAGTAAGGGAGTCGACGGCCTCAAGGGTGATCTCTGTCCCCTCGCAGTCCGCGTGCGGTGCGGTGCCCTTCACGCACCACGGATGAGCACCGCAGCCGTCGGTGGCTCGCGGGGAGTGGGCGGCGGCGAGGCGCTCGGCCTCTTCGTCGATCCGGGAGGCTTGGTCGCGTAGTTGTGCGGCGAAGTCATGAGCCCCGGCCTGGTTCATCTCCAGGCTGGCGCCGTAGCCCCAGCCTTCGATGATCGGTTCGCAGCCTTCCGCTGCCAGCCAGGTGCGACGGACGGTGAAGACCGGATATCCGGAAGGATCACGGATCGTGTGCTCAGGTCCGTGGTGGTCGAACTGGTTGCACGGAACCACATAGCTGGCCGGGTCCGAGTGATCCATGATGCAGCCGAGCATCTCGGTGCAGGGCTGAGCGCCCGACAGGACGGCCTTTGCACCGGAAGTCGGGCGAGGTGGCACTGATGCCTGCGCAGGGAAGCTGGCGAGGAAGACATTGTCCGGCATATCGCTCCGTAGGTAGCGGGAATCGACGCATTCGTGACTCTTGCATCTGCCATCGAGCGACTGGATCTAGATTGGGAAACCGTGCTGACGCGCGTCGCCGGATAGGTACGCTGCTCGGGCTGTGAGCCGCCTTCGGCTGACGAATTCCGGCACTGCCGGATCCGGACTCATCTGCCGGCGCCTGCGCCAGCGGGGCGGCGGAGACAGGTCACCTCTCGATCCGCGTTGGCGGAACATCCTGTCGTGGAACCTCAGTGTGTTCCGCCGGGGTGCCGGGCTGGTCAGTTTGGGCGGCCGTTGAAGGGCTCTCCGCCGTTGTCGGAATGCGTAGTTTCCTCAGGACGAGGGCACCCGCCACAGTGATCACTGAGACGATGGGGGTCGCCACCACGTCGGGCAGTCCGATGAGATTGATGGCTACGCCTGTGCCGACAAGTGCCGCGACCAAGGCCAGGTTGCCGATCGCGCTGGTCATCGCGGAGGCAGGGCGTGAGTCCCGGTGCCACGCAGGGTCGTCGCTCAGGACCTCATCGTCGGCGAGCTTCACGGTGGCGCCGATCACGTTGGCTGGCCGGGTTGCGTGCCGGAGGACGGACGCCAGGATCCTGGCCAGGTCAGTCCGGGCCACAGTGTCTTCGGACAGCAGCCGGATCTTGGCTGCCTGCACATTGCGGACGATCAGGTAGGCGCGGTCCCGGACCCGCTGTCGGAGGATGTGATCGGCATCCTTCGGCACGAAGCGTGCTTGACGTTCCAGGGTCGAACAGAGCTCACCCATGGCCTTGGACACAGAACCGTCCGCAGTTCGGCCGCGACGCTCAGGCTTGTCCTCGGTGCAACTCTCCAGAGCAGCCAGGGCCGTGTGAACCGTCCACTCCCTCGGAACGGAACGCGTGGTTGCTCTGCGGTCTGCCTCGGCGAGGCACAGGGAGAGGAAGAGCAAGCCCCAAGGAAGCAGGGGCGCAGTGCTCTTGAAGGCATGGTGATCCGGGTCGCCAATGGAAAGACCCAGCCACATGGCGAACGAAGCAAGGAGTGGGGGAGCCCAGACCACACCCATGCCGACCAAGGACCGTGACCGGTCGGCGATGACTCGTTCCAGCAAGGCGACATCGGGGAGTTTGTCGGCACTCACCCCGCTGTCCTCCAGGAGGCGGCGAGCAGTCTGCGCGCGTCTGCGAGCCATGGAACGGAGAAGGGAATCGAGAGGGCGCAGACGGCGGAGCCAGTTGCCGGGCACGCGAGGCCCGCTGATCCACGCAGAGCTCACGGAGAACATGGCGAAGAGCAGGTAGATGCTGACGCAGTAAAAGGTCAGTTCGAGGGCGATGTTTGCTGACATGGGCAGAGCTTCGCAGGTAGGCCTGACACCGACAGAGGAACGCCCGGCGGAGTTCTGGGCGCGTCGCGGAGCAGGATCCTCTCTGCCGTATCGGCGGCCCGCGTTCCTTCGACTGCTTGCTTCGGCAGGCTACCGTTGGGCCGGACGCAACAGGCTGGGGCAGTGGTGAACCTTGCCCCACGAAGGACCGGGGGGTGGGTGCGGTGGATCCGTTGTCGTTGTCGATGGTGACGGCTTTCCTGGGCGCGGCCGGCGCGGGGATGGCCAACGAGGCGGGGAAGCGGGCCTGGGAGACGGTCGGCGGGCTGGTGGCCCGGGCGGTGGGGCGGGAGGTGTCGGCGCCGGTCGGGCAGGCCGAGCGGGAGTCCGTGGCGGGGCTGCTTATGGCGGAGGCGATGCGCAGCCCCGAGCAGGCCAGGGCGCTCGCCGCCGTGATGAGCGGGAAGGGCGCCGGTGGGGCGGCGGCGCACGGGGTGCCGCGGCTGCTGCCGGCCTCGGCCCGCTTCTTCACCGACCGGAAGGGGCCGTTGACGCTGCTGGACCGTGAGGCAGAGCGGAAGCCCGACGGTCTCCCGAAGGTGGCCGTCCTGCACGGCCCGTCGGGGATCGGTACCAGCGCGCTCGCCTTCCACTGGGGCGGCCTCGCGGCCGGCCGGTTCCCGGACGGAACCTTGTACGCGGACCTGCGGGGCGGATCGGCGAGCACCGCTCCGACGGCCGCGACGGTCCTGCGGCACTTCCTGCTGCGCTTGGGCGTGCCGGCGGAGTACGTTCCGCCCGCCTTGGAGGACCGGGTCGACCTCTTCCGCTCCCTGCTCTCCAATCGGCGACTGCTGGTCGTGCTCGACCACGCGCAGTCGGCGGCCCAGATCAAGCCGCTGATCACGGCCGCGCCCGGAGTCTTCACCCTGATCGTGGCCCGCCGTCCGCTCACCGGACTGGACGCGGTCACCATCCCGGTCGGCCCGTTGTCCGACAAGGACGCCAAGCGGCTGCTGGCCGACCTGGCGGGCCGACCGGCCATGGTGACGGCCCGCGCCGCGCTTCCCTCGGTGCTGGAGCGGTGTGCCGGCTCCCCGTTCGCCCTGCGGGCCGCGGCCCCGTACCTGGCGACCGGGCCGATCGGCAACGGCAGCCCGGCCGGCCCGCTGCCCCCGGTTCGGGCGGCGGCCGAGGACGCCTACCGGCGTCTCGGGGCAGAGACGGCGAGGATCTACCGGCTCGGGTCGCTGTGTCCGTGGCCCTCGCTGAACGCGGCCGCGGTGGCGGCGATGGCCGAAGTCCAGGAGGCCGAGGCGGAATCGGCCCTGGCCGAACTGGTGGAGCTCCAGCTGCTGGAGAGCACCGGGGACGGCCGCTACCGGTACCGGCCGGCGGTGCGCGCCCACGCGGAGGAGGCGGCGGCCCGCGAGGACGGCCTGGCGGGGTGTGCCGCGACCGTGGCCCGCGCCGTGGACTGGTACCTGCACTTCGCCGTCCGAGCGGACTATGCGGCGCTGAAGGAGCGTTGGCACCTCGGCCCGCTGTACGCAGAGCTGGGGCCGGGCCCGTACGAGGACGAGGGCGCGGCGGTCGCCGCGCTGGTGGCCGAGTCGGGCAACCTGGTGGAAGCCGTACTCGCCGCCGAGGAGTTCGGCCGCTTCGATACCGTCTGCCAGCTGGTGGAGGCGCTCTGGGCCGTCCAGCTCAAGGCGGGTTGCCACGATGCCCTGCTGCCCGCGCTGAGGGCCGGGGCCCGTACTGCCGGCCGGCACTGCCCGGGCACCCGGACGGCGGGCCGGATGCACACCCAACTGGCCTTCGCGCTGATGGAGTTGCGGCAGGACGAGGAGGCCGAGCGTGAGCTGCTGACCACTGCGGACGACGAGGCCAGGGCCGGGCACGCCCGCGGCCGGGCGACGGCGGTCGAGTCGCTGGGGCTGCTGCGGCTGCGCCAGTGGCGGTTCCGGTCGGCCTTGGAGTGCTTCGAGGAGGCGGACAGACTGCTGGATGGGATCGGCCCGGCTGGCGACGGTGCCGCCGACGTGCCGCGGGCCCGTGCGCTGCTGCACCGGCACCGGGGGCGGGCGCTACGAGGCCTTGGCCGGTTCGAGGAGTCGGAGCAGAGGCTCACCACGGCACGGGAGTTCTTCCGTGGCAGCGGCGAGCGCTACAACACCGCCCGGGTGTTGACGGATCTCGCGGAGCTTCACCTCGACGTGGTCGATCACGTCGGGGCGCTTCCCCTGATCGACGAGGCCGTCGCGCTGCTGAGCCGGGAGAACGCCACCATCCATCTCACCTACCTGGCCGGGCTGCGTGCTCAGTGTCTTCCCGAACAACCGTGACGTGCACTCGCGCGAGGTGGCTGCCGGTCTTGACGGTCAGGGTGGTGTCCTCCGGTGTCACGATCGGCGGGCCGGTGTGCAGCCGGGCGTAGAGCGCTGAGGCGTGCGCGGCCGGGTCTCCGGCGGTGTCGGAGGTTAGCTTGTACCGCAGTCCGCCGCGGTGCAGCACCTCGCATTCGTGAGGGCTGGTGACGTAGGCGGCGAGCGAGGCGGAACGGTACCGGTCGAGGACGTCGGCCGCCCACTCGTGAGGTGAGTCGAACCGGGGGTCGTCGGCCGCGCCGTACCGGAGGATCACATCGGCAATCGTCAGCGCGCCGGGATCGATGGTTTCCTCGTGCACGGCGAGGTGGCCCTCGCCTTCGGCGTCGTCGGGTTCGTACCGGGGCTCGGCGAAGCGCTGGACGGCGATGGTGTCGTCCGCGGTGGCGCGGGTCAGGACGCGCAAGGGCGCTGTGCGGAGCGGCGGCTCGTACGGTGGCAGCGGCAGCGGGTCGAGCACTGCCGGGGCGGCCGGTTCGGGGATGCCGATCATCCGGTAGAAGAGGTCGCGCAGCAGGGCTGCCGACTCTCCCGGCACCGAGCTGGTCAGCGTGGCCGGCCCTGCGAGGGGACGGTGTTCGGCCACCAGTTCGTCCAGTTGGGGCGGCAGCGCGCTGTACGGATCGAGGCGGGGCGCGTCCCGGACGAACGCCGCCACGGGGGACTCGGGTCCGAGTGCCTCCGGGTCGGCGGCGCCCAGCAGGACCGGCGTGCCGCAGGCGGCGGCGTAGTAGCTGACCGAACCGAAGTCGCCGAGGACCACGTCCGCGGCGATCAGGGCCTGGCGCCAGCCTTCGAGCGGGTCGACGAGGGCGAGCCCGGCTCGACGGGCCTTGTCCAGCCAGAGGCGGACCTGGCCGGGGCCGTGGCCGTGCCAGATGTTCGGGTGGAGGACGGCTGCGACCCGGTACTCGTCGGCGGGGAGCTCGGACGTCAGCCTGGGTAGTAGGAGTGGGAGGACGTCCTCGGGGCCGGAGTCGCCGAAGAGTGAGGTCGGGTTCCAGGTGGAGTTCAGCAGGACGAGACGCTGCCCGGGACGGACTCCCAGGGCCCTGCGGTAGCGGTCGCGGTGGTGCCGGGCGGCGAGGATGCGGTCGAAGCAGGGGTCGCCAGCCAGGACGGCGGTCGACAGGGCCGTGGGGCAGGACTCGGCGAGTCGGTCGATCTGCTCGGGGTGGGAGAAGACCATGGCGTCCGCGATCGGGACGCCTTCCGAGGTGAGGATCCACTCGGGCCCGAGCCCGAAGACGGCGTCCGGCGTCCGGCGTCCGGCGTCCGGCGTCCGGCGTCCGGCGTGGCCAGCTTCTTATTATATCCGACACCGTGAGATAGGACGGTCAACTTTCCCTTAATGCCGGCAAGTTGGCCGCCGAAGCTTGCCGATATGGCCAAGTCCACAGGAGTCGACATCGCTTGTTCCCAGGGCAGTACCGAAATGCCCGTCGATGCGAGCAGCTCTGTCACACCGGACTGGAATGGGGAAGACCCGGTACAGGTGGCCAGCAGTTGAAGGCGCAGATCGTCGCGGAACAGCGGAAGCACATCGAGCAGCCGCGTCGCGGACGTCACGTTGTGGACGACCAGCAGGACCCGTCGGCACCGCCCGCGGGTGGCCCATCGGGCCGCGTCAGGCCCCACCGGTACGCGAACCCAGTGCTTCAGGTCCTCGCCCACGTTGCCATCCCAACCCTTCCGCTTCGACGTCTGTGCAGCCACCGTGCCCGATCTTGGAATCGGAAGTGCCAACGTATCGCGTTGAGGGGTGAAGCCATGGCGGCTCCGGCATTCCGGCCCTTGCGCTGATGACGTCTCCTGGCTGCGGAGGCAGCACCGAGCCCGGTTCCTGGGGCGACGCAGTTGTCTCCGCTGATGCTGATGGGGTACGACGGCAACATGCTTCGTTGGTCACCGCTCAATGAGCGTCAGCTCGGTCTTCTTGCCCGCATCGGTGGGAGTGGGAGCCCGGTCACTTCTGGTGAGCCTGAGCTCGCCCTTACCGCTCGTGCCTTGAAGGGGCGCGGCCTCATTGCCATGCCGAAGGGCGAAGGGGTGAAGTGGCGGGCGGAGATCACCGATGCAGGCCGGTTCTACCTGGAGCACGGGCATCATCCGGATCGCCCGGCTGCGGCACCCAAGCCCGTGACCAAGGCCAAGGGCCTCGCCGGCCCGGCGCCCCAGAGCAGATCTGCGGAGGCGGGCCCGCCGGAAGCCCAGGCAGGCGCCCAGACGCCGACAGTGCGACAGCAACCGAAGACACCGAAGGAATCCAGGGCGGCGAACGGTCAGGCACTGATCGAACAGGTCCAGCAGGCAGGGGGAATCCTGAAGATCTCCGACCCGTCGCCGGAGGAACGGGCCAGGCTGCGCCGGGCCTTCGACGCGGCTCGTACATGCGCGCCCGACGGCTACCAGCTGAAGTACAGCGGCCGGGAGAAGGGTGACTTCTTCCTCGGTCTGCTACGCGACAACGGGCTGGACGAGACCGAGTGGAACCGGATCCGGCTCCAGCGCAGCCGGGTCATCACGGACGTGGACGATGTGATCGCAGCTCTGACGGCAGACCACAGCGCCTTCGAGATCTCCGAGGAGGTGCTCCCTCGCGTCCTGTCGATCGTCCGCCTCATCGCCCAGGAGGCGCTGGCACGCCATGGTGACGTGACGATCTCCAAGAAGCGGAAACAGCCGCGGCCACTGCTCTCGGTCCACGGCAGGACATGGGAGTTGAGCTTCAAGGAGCGGCAAAAGCAGGTCCAGTTCGTGCCCCGGGCCAATGGACGGCGCAAGACGTACGACTGGCAGCGGGTGACTCCGGCCTACCGATCCGAGCCGTCCGGCGAGCTCGACCTTCAGCTGGTGGAGACGCATGCCGGCGGTTACGGATACGGCGGCGGCTGGAAGAAGGACTGCGCCGACTCGCCGAAGCGGCCGTTGGAGGAGCAGATCACATCGCTCTTCCGGGCGCTGAAGGCACGCGCCGAGGAACAGGAGCGCCTCCGACTGGAGCGCGAGGCCGAGCAACGCCGACTGGGGGAGGAACGGGAGAGGGCCGAGGCCGAGCGGCGGCGGCTGGCCGCCGAGGAGAAGGCGCGCAGGCAGCGGGACTGGGAAGCCGTCGTTGCCGCAGCCCGGGGCAAGGCCGCGGAGGCGTCACGCCTGGAGAGGTTCGGGTCAGCTCTGGAACGCTGGCAAGGCGCGCGCGAGATCAGGGAGTTCTGCGCTGCGCTGGACGAAGCCGCCAGCCGGGCCGACGCGGTGGAGGCGCAACGATTCCGGGAATGGTCCGCCTGGGGAAGGGCCGAGGCAGACCGGATCGATCCGACGGCTCCCCGGAGCGGACTCGGCGTCGAGGTCTTCGACACCGAGCCCACCGGTGATGAGCTTCGCCCCTTCCTCGACGGGTGGAACCCGCACCGGCCGGAGAAGGAGGTGGCGCCCGCCGAGCCCGCCGTGTCACGGCAGCAGACCGATCCGTGGCGTGGTGTCAGCGCCGGACCTCGGGACCAAGGGTGGAGGCCCGGACCCCAAGGTCGCGCTCAATGGTGGAGGCGATGACGCCGTGTCCCCGATCGCGCAGCGCTTTCAGCGCCCGTTCGACGATCGTTCCGAGTCGCTCGACTTCGGCCCGCAGAGCAAGCAACTCATCGAAGCGGTCGACCCGATCTTGGCCGCACCACTCCCGGACGGTCCGGAGCATGTCGTCCTCGGCCTGCAGCTTCCGGTCGTCGCGGCGGTTCCACGATTGCCATGAGGGCTGCGCACGGTCTCGGTCGAGAACTTCCTGCCTGCGTTCGACCTCCGGGAGGAGGTCCTCGGCCAGGACCTCTGCGGCGCGCCGGGCGATTCGCTCGGTGACCGGCCAGCCTGCCAGGAACAGGCCGGTCCGGTTCTCATACAGCATCGGGTCGGCCCGGAGCGCGGCAGCATCGAGCCCGAACTGCTCGGCGACGGCGGCCAGAGAGGTGAACTCCAGAACACCGGCATCGGCCACGGTCGTGCGCAGTCGCAATCGGCTCTTGGGCCGGACGAAGCCGAGAACCATCCGGGCGGTCTCGAACTCCACAGTCTTCCGCACCTGCCGGGACGCCTCGGCCAGGGCGAGTTCGGCATTGTCATCGGCCTGGAAGGCCGCGACGCCGTCCCATGGCGAGACCAGGGATGCCGGAGTGACCCAGTCCTGTAGACCGGCATCCTCGCCTTCGAGGAACCGGACATGCACCTGCGAGGAACGGCGTGGGCCGCCGACACGGACGATCTCCACTTGACGGACCGCACTGCCGAGCAACTTGGGCTGGGCTCGGTAGGCCCACTTCTCGCCGATCTCCATCCTGCTATTGAGCCAGGTCAGGATGGATCTCCGCTACCACTTCCCGGTAGTTCGTCGTGCACGGGACGCCCGCACACGACGGAGCGGCGTACCAGTAGAACCGGTACGCCGCTCCGCCGTTCCGGCTCCGGAGCCCTCAGTGGCCGTCGGCGGGGATGGTGCCGAGGCGGCCGGCCTGGAAGTCCTCCATGGCCTGCTGGAGCTCGCGGTGGCTGTTCATGACGAACGGGCCGTAGTGGGCGACGGGTTCGCGGATCGGGAGGCCGCCGAGGAGGACGACCTCGAAGTTGTTGTCGCGGGAGTCCTGCTTCTCGTCGGCGCGGATGGTGATCGAGTCGCCGTCGCCGAAGACGACGGCCTGGCCGCGGTGGAAGGGGCGGTGCTCGGTGCCGGCCGAGCCGTTGCCGGCGAGGCCGTAGGCGAGGGCGTTGAAGTCGGAGCGCCAGGGGAGGGTGATCTGGGCGCCGGGGCTGATCGAGGCGTGGATCATGGTGATCGGGGTGAAGGTGGTGCCGGGGCCCTGGTGGCCGTCCAGCTCGCCGGCGATGACGCGCAGGAGCGCGCCGCCGTCCTCGGTGCTGAGGAGCTTGACGCTGCCGCCGCGGATGTCCTGGTACTTCGGGGCGATCATCTTGTCCGAGGCGGGCAGGTTCACCCACAGCTGGAGGCCGTGGAAGAGGCCGCCGGACTGCACCAGCGACTCCGGCGGGCTCTCGATGTGCAGCAGGCCGGAGCCGGCCGTCATCCACTGGGTGTCGCCGTCGGTGATGGTGCCGCCGCCGCCGTGCGAGTCCCGGTGGATGAACGTTCCGTCAATGATGTAGGTGACGGTCTCGAAGCCGCGGTGCGGATGCCAAGGGGTCCCCTTCGGCTCCCCGGCCGCGTAGTCCACCTCGCCCATCTGGTCCATCATGATGAACGGGTCGAGGTACTTGGTGTTGATCTTGGCGAAGGCGCGGCGGACCGGGAAGCCCTCGCCTTCGTAGCCCTCGGGCGCGGTGACCACGGTGAGGACCGGCCGGGCGCTCGTGACGGCGGGGTCGGGGGTGGCGACGCGCGGGAGGGTCAGCGGGTTGTCGACGGTCACGGCGGGCATGTCGGCCTCCTTCGGGAGTTTGTGGCCTGCATGCACGAGATTAGTTCAATCCTCAACAAGAAGCAAGTTGAATTTTGAACCATGTGGTGACGGGGGAGTCCCTGGGCTCCCGTCGCGGCGGATCAGCCGTACATGCGGCGCATGGTGAAGTCGACCATCTGCTCCACCGCCTTGGCGTCGAAGACCATCCGGTGCTCGCCCTCCATGTCCAGCGCGAAGCCGTACCCGGTCGGCAGCAGGTCGAGGACCTCCGCGCCGGTGACGGTGAAGTGCTTGGAGTCCTTGCCGGCGTAGCGGCGCAGCTCCTTCAGGGAGCTGAACATCGGGATCACCGGGGTCGGCGTGTTGTGCAGCGCCAGGAAGCCGGGGCGGTCGCCGCGCGGGCAGTGCACCCTGGAGGTGATGAAGATGGCCTGGAAGTCCTCCACCGCCATCGACCCGGTCGTGAAGGCCCGGACCGCGTCCGCCAGTGAGGGCGGCGACGGCTCGGGGTAGAGGGACTGCTGCGGCGCCTGCTGCTGCTCGCCGTACGGGCCGGGGCCGGGCATGCCGTTCATGCCCGGCTGCGGACCCGCCTGCTGCTGGTAGGGGTCGCCCGGGTATGCGTTCTGGTCATATCCGTACACACGGACAGGCTATCGGGAGCGCACCCGCCCGTGCGGGCGTCGATCCTGACAATGAGTGGTCGTCCCGGCTTGTGGGACGTGACCACGTTCATAGCGGATTCACCGCCAGGGGCTTGAAACAAGTTACCGCTGGGTAGCATCATGATGCTTACTGGTGGGTACGGGGCGCCCGAACGCGGCGGTCTCCCGGAAGCGACGAACCGGAGAAAACGGCCATGGGTCACTACAAGTCCAACCTGCGGGACGTGGAGTTCAACCTCTTCGAGGTGTTCGGCCGCGAGCAGGTGTACGGCACCGGACCGTTCGCGGACATGGACGTCGAGACCGCGAAGAACATCCTGAGCGAGATCGCGCGCCTCGCCGAGAACGACCTCGCCGCGTCCTTCGCCGACGCCGACCGCAACCCGCCGGTCTTCGACCCTGAGACCGGCACCGCTCCGGTTCCGGCCTCGTTCAAGAAGAGCTACGACACCTACATGGCCGCCGAGTGGTGGCGCCTGGGCATCCCGGAGGGCATCGGCGGCCAGGTCACCCCGTCCTCGCTGATCTGGGCCTACGCCGAGCAGGTGCTGGGCTCCAACCCGGCGATCTGGATGTACTCCTCCGGCCCCGCCTTCGCCGGCGTCGTCTACGACGAGGGCACCGAGGAGCAGCGTAAGGTCGCCCAGCGGATGACCGAGCGCCTCTGGGGCGCCACCATGGTGCTCACCGAGCCCGACGCCGGCTCGGACGTGGGCGCCGGCCGCACCAAGGCGATCAAGCAGGAGGACGGCTCCTGGCACATCGAGGGTGTGAAGCGCTTCATCACCTCGGGCGAGCACGACATGTCCGAGAACATCATCCACCTGGTGCTGGCCCGCCCCGAGGGCGGCAAGCCGGGCACCAAGGGCCTCGGCCTCTACATCGTGCCCAAGTTCGACTTCGACTGGGAGACCGGCGAGCTCGGCGAGCGCAACGGTGTCTACGCCACCAACGTCGAGCACAAGATGGGCCTCAAGGCCTCCAACACCTGCGAGATGACCTTCGGCGCCAAGCACCCCGCCAAGGGCTGGCTGCTCGGCGAGACGGTCGACGGCATCCGCCAGATGTTCAAGATCATCGAGTTCGCCCGGATGATGGTCGGCACGAAGGCCATCGCCACCCTCTCCACCGGCTACCTCAACGCGCTGGAGTACGCCAAGGAGCGCGTGCAGGGCGCCGACATCTCGCAGTTCGGGGACAAGGCCGCCCCGCGCGTCACCATCACCCACCACCCCGACGTGCGCCGCTCGCTGCTCACCCAGAAGGCGTACGCCGAGGGCATGCGCGCCCTGGTCCTGTTCACCGCCTCCACCCAGGACGACGTGCTGGCCGCCCGCCTGCGCGGCGAGACCGACGAGGCCGCCGAGCGCCTGAACGACCTGCTGCTGCCGATCGTCAAGGGCTACGGCTCCGAGCGGTCCTACGAGCAGCTCGCCCAGTCCCTGCAGACCTTCGGCGGCTCCGGCTACCTGCAGGAGTACCCGATCGAGCAGTACATCCGGGACGCCAAGATCGACACCCTCTACGAGGGCACCACCGCGATCCAGGGCCTGGACTTCTTCTTCCGCAAGATCGTCAGGGACGGCGGGCAGGCGCTCACCGCGCTGTCCGAGCAGATCCAGAAGTTCCTCGGCTCGGCCGAGGGCGGCGACGCCCTGGCCGCCGAGCGCGCCCTGCTCGCCAAGGCCGCCGGCGACCTGGAGGCCATCGTCGGCAAGCTGCTGGCCGACCTCACCTCGGTCGAGCAGGACGTCAGGAACATGTACAAGGTGGGCCTCAACACCACCCGCCTGCTGATGGTCTCCGGTGACGTCGTGATCGGCTGGCTGCTGCTGCGCCAGGCCGCGGTGGCCCTGGCCAGGCTGGAGTCCGGCGCCAACGGCAAGGACGTGTCGTTCTACCAGGGCAAGGTCGCGGCCGCCCGCTTCTTCGCCAGGAACGTCCTGCCGACCGTCACCCCGCAGCGGCTGATCGCCGAGGGCGTCGACAATGAGATCATGGAGCTCGCGGAGGAGGCGTTCTGATCCCGTCGGGATGAGTTCCTCCCCTGCCGCACAGGCCGCCTGACCCACCCTCAGCACGAAGGGGGCCCGCCATCACCGGCGGGCCCCCTTCGTGCTGTTCGGATCTTCTCCGCCGTGCCCCGCCGGGCTCAGCCGCTGCGCAGCGCCTTCAGGGGGTCGGTGCGGGCGGCGCGCACCGCCGGGTAGAGGCCGGCCAGCAGGCCGACCACGGTACCGACCAGCGGGGCCGGGAGGGTGGCGGCGGGCTGGAGGACGGCCGTCCAGTCGCGGGCGGCGGCGACGGCGACGACGGTGACCACGCCGAGGCCGGTGCCGATCAGACCGCCGAGGGTGCCCAGGGCCGTGGACTCGGTGAGGAACTGGGCGGCGATGTGCCCGGTCCGGGCGCCCAGCGAGCGGCGCAGACCGATCTCCTCGGTGCGCTCCAGGACGGCGACCAGCGTGGTGTTGGCGATGCCCACCGCGCCGACCAGCAGGCAGATCCCGGCCAGCGCCAGGAAGAGGCCGGTCAGGTCGGAGGTCACCTTGTCCTGGAGGCTGTGCGGGTCGGGTGGCGGGACGACGGTGAAGGAGTCCGGAGCGTCCGGCCGCAGCGCGAGCGGGATCTGCGCGGCCACCACGGAGGCGGCGCCGACCCGGGTGGCGACCAGGCCCTGGGCTGCGCGGTCCGGTTCGGCGCCGGGGTTGCCGTACCGCTCCAGCGCCGTACTGGCCGGGATCACCAGGCCGAGCAGGGCGTTGGGCTGCCGCTGGACGTCCGAGTAGATGCCGATCACCGTGTACGGCATCCCGTTGACGAAGACGGCCGGCTGGGAGTCGAGCCGGCTGACGCCGAGGCGTTTGGCGGCGGCCTGGCTCAGCAGCACCACCGGCTGGGCGGTCCTCTGGACGAAGTCGTCCATGGTGACCCCGGTGGCCAGGGTGGGTTCCATCGCCGCCACGGCGCCGGGGGTGGCGGCCAGCACGGTGAGGCCGGTTCCCTCGTTCTCGCCGTTCGGGCGGGTGGAGACGGTCAGGTTGCCGGGCACCGGCCACCAGACGCCGGCCGCCCGGACGCCGTCGATCGCGGCGAGCCGGCGGTCCGCGTCCGCCGGGAAGTCCGTCGGCGGGTTGGTGCCGGGGGCGAGGCCGTCGGTTCGGGGCCGGTCGGTCACCTGGACGGTGGTCGCCTTGGTCAGACTGAACTGCTCGCCGATCTGGCCGGAGGCCGTCGCGGTCAGGCCGAGGACGGCGACGAAGGCGCCGATGCCCAGCACCGTCCCGAGCATGGTCAGCACCGAGCGGCCGGGCCGCTGGAGGATGCCGGAGACCGCCTCCGAGCCGAGGTCCCTGAGGCCGAGCCGGGAGCCGGGCCCGGGCAGCACGCCGCGGGCCATCAGAGCGGCACCTCGGCTTCGACGGCGGGGGTTTCGGCGGAGGGGGTTTCGGCGGTCAGGGCGGCGGCGCCCGGGGGTTCGGTGGTCCCGGTTTCGCTGAGCACGCCGTCGCGGATGGCGACCTGGCGTCCGGCCCGGGCCGCGACCACCGGATCGTGGGTGATCACCACCAGGGTGAAGCCCTGCGCGTGCAGCTCGTCGAACTGGGTGAGCACCGCCGCGGCGTTGGCCGAGTCCAGATTGCCGGTGGGCTCGTCACAGAGCAGCAGGCTGGGCCGGTTGACCAGGGCGCGGGCGATCGCGACCCGCTGGCGCTCACCGCCGGACATGGTGGTGGGCAGCGCGTCCGTCCGGTGACCGAGGCCGACCTGGCGCAGCGCCGCCAGCGCGGTGGCCCGGCGGGTCCGGGCCGGGGTGCGGTTGTAGACCTGGGCCAGGACCACGTTCTCCTCGGCGGTGCGGTGGGGCAGCAGATGGAAGGACTGGAAGACGAAGCCGATCCGGCTGCCGCGCAGCGTCGAACGGTCCCGGTCACGGAGGCTTCCGGTGTCGATGCCGTCGAGTTCGTACCGGCCCCGGCTGGGGGTGTCGAGCAGGCCGAGCAGGTGCAGCAGGGTGGACTTGCCCGAGCCGGACGGCCCGGTGATCGACAGGTACTCCCCGCGGTGGACGGTGAGGTCGGACGGGTGCAGCGCGGTGACCGGGGGCTCGCCCGGGTAGCTGCGGCCGACCCCGGTGAGGGCGATGACCGGTGGTCCGTCGTTCACTTGCCGACCACCACCTGGTCGCCGGGCCTCAGTTCGGTCCCGGCGGCCGGGGTCACGGCGACCATGCCGTCGGCCGTCACCCCGGTGGTCACCGGCACGGTCGTCCGGGTGCCGGCGGCGTCCACCTTGGTGACGGAGGTCTGGCCGGCCGCGTTGGTGGTGATCGCGGCCACCGGGACGGCCGTCACGGGGGCACCGGCCTTGTCCTTCAGGACGGTGAGGCGGACGTTCTTGCCGTTCAGCGTGGCCGGCAGCGGGGCGGTCGGGCTGATCGTGATCGGGGTGTAACTCACTCCGCTGCCAGGAGCGTTGGGCTGGCCCCCGGCGGCTCCCGGGTTCCCGCCGGCCGTGCCGCCGGCGCCCGCGCCGCCGCCCGCGGCGGCTCCGCCGAGCGTGATCACCTTGCCGGCCGGGGGAGTGGTGGTGGGGGCGCCGACCTCGGCCACCGTGCCGGTGAGCGTGGTGTTGGTGTCCTCGACGAGGATCTCCACGGCCATCCCCGCCTTGACCCCGGCGGCCTGACCCGGGGTCAGCTGCCCGGTGAGGCTCAGGCCTCCGCTGGTGAGCGAGAGCAGGGTGCCGTTGACCGGCGAGCCGACCGAGCCGTTGACCGCCGTGACGGCGGCCGGCAGCGTGGGCAGGAACACCACGTGTGCGGCGGGGACCATCGGGCCGTTCGCCGCGGCGGCCTTGGCGAGGGCGGCCTTGTCGGCGGTCAACTGCTTCTTCGCGTCGGCGATCTGCCGGTCGAGGTCGAGCCCGGCGGTCGGGGCCGGGGCGCCGGTCTGGGGTATGCCGGTCTGGGGTGTACCGGGCTGGGGTGTACCGGGCTGGGGTGTACCGGGCTGGGGTGCGCCGGTCTGGGGTGCACCGGTCTGAGCCGGTCCCGGCGGAGCGGCGGGCGGTGCGGCGCCCGCCTTCTTCTGGGCGGTGAGCGAGTCCACGGCCTTCTGGCTCGCGTCCACCGCCTTCTGGGCGGTGTCGACGGCCTGTTGGGTGGTGGCGCCGGTGACGGGCACGGGATAGCCGAGCTTGCGGTAGAAGTCGCTCACCGCCTGCGCGGTGCCGGGGCCGTAGCTGCCCTTCTCGTCGGGCCTGCTCGAATACCCCAGTTCGGCCAGCGTGTCCTGGAGTTCGGTGACGTCCGGGCCGTTGCTGCCGGGCTTGATGTCGCGGTAGGCGGGCACCGGCCCCCTGAGCGCGAAGAGCGGCTGCCCGGAGACCTCGGCCAGCAGCTTCCCGCTGGCCACGCTGTCGCCCGTCTTCACCCCCAGCTTCGAGACGTACAGCTGGGTGACGTCGGCGGAGGCGGCGGCCGGGACGATGTTGTACTGCGTCGGCGGGTACACCACGCCGCGGGTCGGCACCGACTGGTTCACCACCTGGCTGGTCACCGGCGCGGTGATCAGGCTGTTCGCCGGCGGAGCGGTCCGGGCGGCCCGCTCGGCCGGGGACTTGACCAGTGTCGCGGCCCCGAGCCCGCCGACCGCGACCAGCGCCGATCCCGCCGCCACCGCCAGCAGCACCCGCTTGCGCCGTGCCGCCCGGGAACGGCCCGGCGACGGGGCGGCGGTGTCGTCGGCGTGGGCGTCGCGCAGTCGGTCGGCCTTCTTGCCTGTCATCAACAAAGCTGTCTCCCCGAGGACTTCACTACGGGAGAGTGTCGTCCATGGGTTGTCGGTGGGAGGTAAGGGGGTGGTCCGGAAGTCAGCCCTGGCTGCCCGCAAGGACTTGTGCGGCCCTCCTGAGGAGATCGTCGGTCTGTTGCCTGAACGTCGCGAGCTTGGCCGCGTTGGCCTCGACGTACTGCTTGGCGTAGGCATTCTGGACCGCCACGACGACCCCCACCGTGTTGCCGGCGAGCTTGCACTCGACATCGGCGGTGGCGGTGGCGACCTGCTCGGTGCTCGCCTGTTGAGTTTCTGACGGCTGGTGCCACTTCTGGTCGAGGTTGGCTGCCACAGGATCCTTGTAGCTGTAGCCCTTGGCCCGCATACAGGCCGACCACTTGGCATACGCCTCGACGATGCGAGGGTCGGTCGTGGGTATCTTCGGGCCGCCGTCGGGAAGCGAGGTGTCGGAGATTATGGGCGCGTTGCCGACCGTGTCCCGTCCCTTCCCCGAGCATCCACCAGGGGGAACGGACTTTCCGTTGATCTTGTCTGTGGCCTGGCCGGCCGTAATGCCGGAGCCGGTGAAGGCGATCTGTTCCTCGACGGAAGGGGTGTGTGCCGGACCGGATCCGGCAGGAATCGACTGATCCGGCCTGAGGACGTTGTCGTACCCCTTCGACTGGTTGCCGACCACGTCGAAGTAGCCGTACAGCGGGCTGTGTGTCAGCCGACGCCGGGGCTCCTCGTCGACTCCCACCAGGGTCGTCGTCTGCCCGGCGAATCCGAACTCCCGCATGCAGACTGCCGCCACCGCGTCCTGGGCCTGTACCACCTGGCGGACCTGCGCGACAGTGGGAAGGTAGGCGTCGGTCGGCAGGGTGATCTGGCTCGGGTCGGTGATCACGGGTATCGGGCCGGCCGCCGGCGGAGCGTCCTTCGTGTTCTCGCCGGGCCCTCCGCAGGCGGAGACCGTGACCGCGCCGACGATCATGATGGCCGCAGGCAGGAAACGGGTCGTCAGATGGTGTGCCAAAGTCTCTTCCTCGCGATCTGTCCGGACACGCACCCGGGGCTGCCGGTGGTGAGCCCTTTGCTGAACTCACCACCGACATGATGCTCAGTTTTCTTTCACGCCCGGTGTTCTCAGTGGATCAGCGGCCGTTGATGTAGATCCAGGTCACCTTGACCCGGGGGTCGAAGGTCTGGTAGTAGCCGTTGCCAAGGTGGCTCTGGTAGGAACCGCCGTTGGTGCTCTGCCAGTTGAAGTAGGAGTTGTTGTTGCCGGAGTTGACCTGGTAGACGTCGAAGATCTCCACATTCGCTGCGCCGTCGCCCGCGAAGCAGACCTTGGGCGGGTAGTTCCAGAGCGTGAAGAAGTCGCTGCGAGAGTTGCAGGTGTTGGTGTCGACCCGGTCGATCGCGGCGGCCGGGCCGGCGGCCACGACGGTGCCGGCGAGGGCGGCGCTGCCGGCGATGGCCAGGGCCGCTATGCGCTTGCGAAGTGCCATGATGGGGTCCAGCTCCTCTGGTCGTGCCACTGAATGGCTGATGACTGTGCGGTGGTGCGACGGAGCAGATGCGCGGTGGCCTCGCCCGGCATGGCGGGGCCGCCGCGTGCGGGTCGCCGGAGCGGTTCGCACGGCTTCGATCCTGGTTCGGGAGCGACCTGATGAACAGGAACTTGGGCCGGAACTTCTCTGCGGGTTACCCGTTCATGGGGATGGTCTCGCCATGTGAGACGGGGCGGGCCCAAGTTGCCCTTGTTCGGAGCGGATTGACTTGTGATTCAAGTCATATCAGAGGCTGGTGTCCGATCGATTACCTAAGGTGAGATCGGACGTGGCTGCCTCCGGGGGGACGGGGATGAAAGAGCGGCAGGAGTACTTTGGCGGGCTGCTGCGTTCTACGCGTGAGGCGGCCGGTTTGACACAGGAAGAACTCGCCGAGCGCTCGGGGCTGAGCGCGCGGGCCATCGGGAACCTCGAACGCGGCCGGGCCCGCCCGCGCGCGGATTCGCTGCGGCGGATCGTTCAGGCGCTGGGCGTGGCGAGCCGCGAGGAGGCGGCGCTGGTTGCGGCGGCCTGTCCGAAAGCGGGCCCGGGCGAAGCGCTGGAGGGGCCGGCCGACCCGTCGTCGGCCGGCCGGCTGACGGACGCCGAGGCGCTGCTGCTGCTGGAGCTGTTGGGTGGGGTCGATCCCGGGAGCTGGGAGCCCGGGGTGCGGGCGGCGTTGTTGCGGGCGTGCTCGGGATCCCCGGCGGCGGTGCGGCTGGCGGGGGTGGTGCTGGCGACGGTGCCGAGCCTGCCGCTGGAGGAGTTGACGCGGCGGCTCGACGGTCTTCAGCCGGTCTGACGGGCATTCAGGAGCGGCCTGTCGGTCGGGAGGCCTTGCGCAGTGCCTCGCCCGGCTTCTGTGCCCGGGCGGTGGCGGGGCGCGGCGGTGCGGTCGGCGTCGCCGGAACCGCAGCCGGTGACCACTGCGGCGAGTGCGGCGCAGCCGGCGAGTGCGGCGAGCGCGCGGTGCGTCACGGACGGGTTCCTGGTCACGGTGTGCGGCCTCCTGGTCGTGTGCGGGCCGGCCTGCCGCCGGTGCGTACCGGTCCCATCATTGCTTCAACTCGGTGGTTCGGGAGGGAAGTTCAGAAGAGTTCCGGCCGACTCCCGGCGCGCCGGGGATGACCGTCCGCGATCAGTCGAAACCCCTGGGTGCCGGGGGTCCTGAGGCGGCCACTTCACGGTTGTGTCTGCGTTCTGCATCCGTTGGGACGTTCCGAGTGTCATGTCCGTGTACGGGCATATGCTCAAGGTGCGAAGCCGATCCCCCATCCGGCTTCGGCCCTCCCTCGACTCAGGAGCAGCATGTCGACCGCCGCCCGCCAGGCTTTCTTCGACCGGACGCACACCGATGATCTGATCGCCTTCCTCGGCACGTCACCGTCGCCCTATCACGCGGTCGCGAGCGCCGCCGAGCGGCTGGAGAAGGCGGGCTTCCGGCAGGTCGCCGAGACCGACGCCTGGGACGCGACGGCCGGGGGACGCTACGTCATCCGCGGCGGCGCGCTGATCGCCTGGTACGTGCCGCAGGGCGCGGGCCCCGAGACGCCCTTCCGGGTGGTCGGCACGCACACCGACTCGCCGAACCTGCGGGTCAAGCCGGTGCCGGACACCGGTTCGGCGGGCTGGCGGCAGGTCGCGGTGGAGATCTACGGCGGCGTGCCGTTGAACACCTGGCTCGATCGCGACCTCGGCCTCTCCGGCCGGCTCGCGCTGCGCGACGGCAGCTCCCGGCTGGTGCAGCTGGACGAGCCGCTGCTGCGCGTGCCACAGCTGGCGATCCACCTGGACCGCCAGGTCAACGAGGGCATGAAGCTCGACAAGCAGCGCCACCTCACCCCGATCTGGGGCCTCGGCCCGGTCGACGAGGGCTCGCTGATCGAGTACGTCGCGCAGCGGGCGGGCGTCGAGGCGTCCGAGGTGGCCGGCTGGGACCTCATGACGCACGACGTCCAGCCCGCCTCCTATCTGGGCCGGGACCGCGAACTGCTGGCCGGCCCGCGGCTGGACAACCTGCTCTCGGTGCACGCCGCGACCGCCGCGCTGGCCGCCGTCGCGGGCGCCGACCTGCCGTACATCCCGGTGCTGGCCGCCTTCGACCACGAGGAGACCGGCAGCGAGTCGGACACCGGCGCGCAGAGCCCGCTGCTCGGCAATGTGCTGGAGCGCAGCGTCTACGCGCGCGGCGGCAGCCCCGAGGACCGCGCCCGGGCGCTGGCGGGCACGGTCTGCCTCTCCTCCGACATGGGCCACGCCGTCCACCCGAACTACAGCGAGCGGCACGAGCCGGGGCACCACCCGATGCCCAACGGCGGGCCGATCCTGAAGGTCAACGTCAACAACCGCTACGCGACCGACGGCATCGGCCGGGCGGTGTTCGCGGCGGCCTGTGAGAAGGCCGGCGTGCCGTGGCAGACCTTCGTCTCCAACAACGCCATGCCCTGCGGTACGACCATCGGCCCGATCACGGCGGCTCGGCTCGGCATCAGCACGGTGGACTGCGGCATCGCGGCGCTCTCCATGCACTCGGCGCGTGAGCTGTGCGGCGCGGAGGACCCGTACCTGCTGGCCAGCGCGATCAAGGCCTTCCTGGAGGGCTGAGGCCCCCGGTACGGCGAAGGGGCCCGGCGTGCTGCCGGGCCCCTTCGCGTTCGCGCGGGTACGGGCCTACTCCATCCCGGCCAGGACGAGCGGCAGCCGGCGTGCGCCGTCGGCGGCGAGCTTCACCGGCACGCCCCAGTCCTGCTGGTGGACGTGGCAGGCCGGGTACTCGATCTCCGGGTCGTCGTCGCAGGAGGCGGCCATCGCCGACACGTGCAGCACGCCCTCGGCCACCGCGTCGGAGAGCACCAGCTCGCGGGAGAGCGCCGAGTCGGCCCCCGCGCCGGAGACCAGCAGCTCGGGCGGGGTCGAGCTGACCAGCAGCCGGGTGGACGGGCCGTAGCGCTCGTCCAGCTTCTGGCCGCTCGGCGCCGAGAAGACCACGTCCAGCCGGAACGCGCCCGGCGCGACCTCGGTGGCCGCCCGCTGGGTGCGGTGCGCGACCGACTCGACCCGGACGGCCTCCTCGGGCAGCCGCAGCCTGGTCAGCCGGTGCCGGGCGGACTCGACGACGACGATGTCGCCGTCCACCAGTACCGCCCCGGACGGCTCGCGCAGGTCGGTGGCGAGCGTGGTGACCTCGCCGCGCGCCGGGTCGAAGCGGCGCAGCGCGTGGTTGTAGGTGTCGCTGACCGCCACCGACCCGTCGGGCAGCACGGTGACGCCCAGCGGGTGCTGGAGCAGCGCCTGATCGGCCGCGCCGTCCCGGTGGCCGAAGTCGAACAGGCCGGTGCCGACGGCGGTGTGGACGGTCTTTGTTTCACGTGAAACCGACCGCAGCGCGGAGGTCTCGGAGTCGGCGACCCAGAGCCGCTCGCCGTCCGCCGAGACGGCGAGGCCGGACGGCTGGGCGAACCAGGCCTCGGCGACCGGCCCGTCCACCAGGCCCTCGTTGGTGGTGCCGGCCGCGACGCCGACGGTGCCGGTGGCCGGGTCGTAGGCCCAGAGCTGGTGGACACCGGCCATGGCGATCCAGACCCGGCCGTCGAACCAGGCCACGTCCCACGGCGAGGAGAGGTCCACCTCGCGGGCCGGGCCCTCGGTGGCGGAACCCTGCCACCACTGCCGGCCGGTGCCGGCCAGGGTGGTGACGCCGCCGTCGGCCAGCCGCACGCCGCGCAGCGCGTGGTTGACGGTGTCGGCCACCACCACGTCGCAGCCCAGCGCGTCCCGGACGGGCCCCTCGGGGAGCAGCACCAGGCCCTGCGGCTCGCTGAACCGGGGGGCGGCGCCGTCGACCAGGCCGCGCTGCCCGTCACCGATCCGGCGGACGACGCGCTCGCCGTCCCCGGCCAGCTCGACCAGCGAGTGGTGGCCGGAGTCGGCGACCAGGAAGTGGCCGTTCGGCAGCCGGACGGCCTTGCCGGGGAACGCGAGGTCCCCGGCGGTCGGCTCGGGCGCCACGTACGGGCCGTCGCCGCGCCGCAGGGTGCCCTTGGCCGTGTGCTCGGCCTCCAGCTCCTCGACCAGCCGGGCGATCGCGTGCGCGTGCCCCTCACCGGCGTGCTGGGCCACCACGTACCCCTCGGGGTCGATCACCACCAGCGTCGGCCAGGCCCGCACCGCGTACTGCTTCCAGGTGGCGAGCGCCGGGTCGTCCAGCACCGGGTGGTGCACCTCGTACCGCGCGACGGCGTCCACGACCGCCTGGTGGTCGGCCTCGTGCACGAACTTGGGCGAGTGCACCCCGACGATCACCACGGTGTCGCGGTGCTTCTCCTCCAGCTCGCGCAGCTCGTCCAGGACGTGCAGGCAGTTGACGCAGCAGAACGTCCAGAAGTCCAGGATGGTGATCTTGCCCCGGAAGTCGGCAAGGGTCAGATCCCTGCCGCCGGTGTTGAGCCATCCGCCGTCGCCGACCAGTTCGGGGGCGCGTACCCGTGCACGAGAAGCCATGCCCCAATCAAACCTCACCCGGTCGGCGGGCATTCCAGCCGCCAGCGGAGTTCACCGTCCTGCCACACCTCGGTGGGGGTGAGGCCGAGGGCGCGGGCGATGGCGGCGGAGGCGTGGTGGTCGGGGTGGATGTGGGCGAGGACGGTGGTGGTGCCGGTCGCGGTGAGGTGGGCGAGCAGGGTGCGGGCGGCCTCGGTGGCGAGGCCGCAGCCCTGCCAGGGGGTGCCGAGCACCCAGGCGATCTCGGTGGCGTCCGGGCCGATGGTGGCCTGGACGTAGCCGGTCAGCCGGCCGTCGGCGCGCAGCCGCAGGGCCCAGTTGCCCCAGGCCTCGGCGGGGTCGGGGGAGCCGGCGGCGAGCCGGGCGTAGCGGGTGCGCAGAGCGTCGGCGGTGGCGGGTTCGCCGCCGGTGAAGACGTGCAGGGCGGGGTCGGCGAGGGCGGCGGCCATCTCCTCGGCGTGTTCGGGTCCGACCGGGACGAGGTCGAGGCGGTCGCCGTGGAGGGTCACGGTGGTGTCGGGGCGCATGGGGGCATTCAACACACGTGCGCGGCGGTGCTTTTCGGGGGGTGGGCGGATCGGGTCGAATGGTGCGGGCGTCCGCTGGGGGCGTCCGGACGGAGGAGGCGGGATGCGGTACCTGGTCAGGGAGAAGCTGTTCGCGGTCGGCGACGACTACTGGATCGAGGACGACCACGGGCACAAGGCGTACCTGGTGGACGGCAAGGTGCTGCGGCTGCACCACACCTTCGAGCTGAAGGACGCGCACGGCCGGGTGGTCGCGGTCCTGAAGGAGAAGGCGTTCACCGTCCGGGACGCGATGAGGATCGAGAACGCCGACGGTGAGGTGGTCGCCACCGTCCGGGAGAAGCTGTTCACCCCGTTCCGCGACAAGTACCTGGTGGAGCTGGCCGGCGGCGGTGAGCTGAGGATCCACGGGAACCTGATCGACAAGGACTACCGGATCGAGAACGGCCATGGTGACGACCTGGCCCGGATCTCCCGGAAGTGGTTCCGGGTCCGGGACACCTACGGCGTGGAGATCGCCGACGGCGCCGACACCGGCCTGCTGCTGGCGATCGCCGCCTGCCTCGACCACCTGGTGGCGGAGGACGACTGAGGCCGGTGCCGGCGGAGGGGCGCGGGAACGCTCCGGGTTTCCCGGCCCCGACCCGGTCCGATGGGTTATCTTTTGCCGGTCCTTGACCATCGGACACCGTCGGCGACCCGGGGGACCAGCCATGAACGACATCCTGCACGGCCTCGGTGCGGCGGCCGCTTTCGGCGGCGTCGGCGTGGTGCTGCTGCTCCTCGGCGTCGGCCTGGTGGACGTGCTCACGCCCGGCCGGCTCGGCCACCAGATCTGGGTCGAGCGCAACCGCAACGCCGCCGTGCTGCTCAGCTCCGCGCTGCTCGGGATCGGCGGCATCGTCTTCACCGCGATCATGTACACCTACGAGGACTTCGGCAAGGGCCTGCTCTCGACGGCCTGCTACGGCCTGCTCGGCCTGGTGCTGATGGCGGTCGCGTTCTGGGCGGTGGACCTCCTGACGCCGGGCAGGCTCGGCGCCATCCTGGTCGAGCCCGAGCCGCACCCGGCGGTCTGGGTCTCGGCCAGCTGCAACATCGCGGTGGCGGCGATCGTGTCGGCCGCGATCGCCTGAGCCTCCTCCGGGAGGCGCCGCACCGGGTGCGGGCCGCCGCCCAGGACGTGCTCGCGCCCCCAGGCGCCCAACGGGGCCAGCGCCGCGTTGAGCCGGGCCCCCGCCGCCGTCAGCGAGTACTCGACCCGCGGCGGCACCTCGTCATAGGACTCGCGGTGCACGATGCCGTCCGCCTCCAGCTCGCGCAGATGGGCGGCCAGCACCTTCTCGGTGATGCCCGGCACCAGACGGCGCAGCTCGCCGAAGCGGCAGCTCGGGCGCTCGTCCAGGGCCCAGAGGATCAGCACCTTCCACTTGCCGCCGATCACGTCCATCGCGGCGTCGATCCCGCAGACGTACGCGCCCGGCCTGGGTACGGTCGCCATGCCCCCACCTTTCCGACCTCTTCGCTCACCTCAGGGTAACCACCCACTTCGAAGTGCGTACTTGATCACCAGCGGGCCCGCGCCGAGGCTGAATGCCATGGCACACAACACCGTTGACACCACGGGCACGCTTGCGAAGACCCCCGTCACCCTGCTCGGCCTCGGCGCGATGGGCGGCGCGCTCGCCCGTACCTGGCTCGCCGCGGGTCACCCGCTCACCGTCTGGAACCGCACCGCCGCCCGGGCCGAACCGTTCGCCGCCGGGGGCGCGACCGTCGCCGCCGGCCCCGCCGAGGCGGTCGCCGTCAACCGGCTGGTGGTCGTCTGCCTGCTGGACGACGCCTCGGTCGACGCGTCGCTGGACGGTGTCGACCTGACCGGCAAGGACCTGGTCAACCTCGTCACCGGCACGCCCGGCCAGGCCCGTGCCCGCGCCGAGTGGGCCCGCGAGCGCGGCGCCCGGTACCTGGACGGCGGGGTGATGGCCGTCCCGCCGATGATCGGCGTCCCGGAGGCCGGCCCGTACGTCCTCTACAGCGGCTCGCGCGAACTGTTCGAGGAGCACCGGGCCGTCCTCGCCGTCCCGGCCGGGACCACCTACGTCGGCGAGGACGCCGGGTTCGCGGCGCTGCACGACGTGGCACTGCTCAGCGCCATGTACGGGATGTTCGCCGGGGTCGCGCACGCCTTCGCGCTGATCCGCGGGGAGTCCGTCGCGCCGGGCGGCTTCGCCCCGCTGCTGTCCGCCTGGATCAACGCGATGGCCGGGTCCGTGGCGAGGACCGCCGAGCAGCTGGAGAGCGGCGACTACACCAGGGGCGTGGTCTCCAGCCTCGCCATGCAGGTCGCGGGCACGCCGACCTTCCTGCGCACCGCCGAGGAGCAGGGGGTCAGCACCGAACTGATCGCCCCGTACTTCGATCTGATGAAGCGGCGGCTCGCGGAGGGCGGCGGGGAGGAGGACCTGACCGGGGTGGTCGACCTGCTCCGGCGGTAGCCGCGAATTCCCGGCCGGGTGACGGAAGCCTTCGGCGCCGTCCTACCCCGCCGTCCTACCCCGCCGCCCGGTCGGGGAGGGGGCGGCGGCGGAGGGCGGGGTCGGTGAGGGCCGGGGGGCCAGGCGCCGTCGGGGTGGTAGAGGTTGGTGCCGGGCGGGACGATCCCGTCGATGCGGTCGAGGGCGGCGTCGTCCAGGGCGAGGTCCGCGCCCTTCAGGGCGTCCTGGAGCCGCTCCATGGTGCGCGGGTCGAGGATCACCGGGGTGACGGCCGGGTGCGCCGGGGGGAAGGCGAGGGCCAGTTCAGGCAGGGTGCGGCCGAGTGCGCTCGGCGACGTGGTGGGCCTCCATGAGCTGCTCGGCGGGGAAGGTCGAGCAGCCGAAGGCGCGGATCTTGCCCGCGCGGACGAGGTCACCGAGGACGGCGAGGGTCTCCTCGATGTCGGTGGTGTGGTCGGGCCGGTGGATCCGGTCGGTACGCAGCCGCCGCAGGCTCTTCTCCACCGCCCGGACGATCCAACGCCGTGAGTTGCCGCCCCGGTTGCGGCCCCCGCCCATCGGGAAGTGCACCTTGGCGGCGAGCGCGACGTCGTCGCGGTCGCCCCGGCTCTCCAGCGCCTTGCCGACGATCTCCTCGGACTCGCCGGCCGAGTACATGTCGGCGGTGTCGACGAAGTTGACGCCCCGGTCGAGGGCGGATGATCCGGGCGGTGGTCCCTCCGGCGGGGGGAGGGGGTTCGTCCGGGCGGCGGGCCCCGTGCTCACCGCACGCGCTTTCGCGGAAACGGCAACAAAGCTTGCCGCAACGGTGGCGCCGGTCGCAGCCTGGCGACGGAGGTGATCGCCGTGAGCGACAAGAATGTGATGGCAGGCCCCGGGGCCGGCGGGGCCAGCGGGTCCGACGTGTACGACGTGTACGACGTGGTCGTGGTCGGCGCGGGCGCCGCCGGGCTGAACGCCGCACTGGTCCTGGCCCGGGCCCGCCGCCGGGTGGCCGTGGTGGACGCCGGACAGCCGCGCAACGCCCCCGCCGAGGAGATGCGGGGCTTCCTCTCCCGCGACGGCATGCCCCCGGCCGCCCTGCTGGCGGTGGGCCGGGAGGAGGTGG
Source organism: Kitasatospora sp. NPDC088548 (assembly GCF_044753005.1). Taxonomy (NCBI): domain Bacteria; kingdom Bacillati; phylum Actinomycetota; class Actinomycetes; order Kitasatosporales; family Streptomycetaceae; genus Kitasatospora; species Kitasatospora sp. NPDC088548. Next base: position 113,993 of record NZ_JBIVMI010000025.1, on the reverse strand, counting down.
CCGGGTACGGCGTCGACCTGATCGACGCCCGGGTGGACCACATCGACCCCGGCTTCCTGGTCCACCTGGCCGGCGGCCCGGTGCTCCACGCGCGCCGGGTGGTCGTCGCCACCGGTCTGCGGGACGGGCTGCCCGAGATCCCGGGCCTCGCCGAACGCTGGGGCCGGGACGTGCTGCACTGCCCCTACTGCCACGCCTACGAGGTCCGCGACCGACCGCTCGGCGTGCTCGGCACCCACCCGGGCGCGGTGAACCACGCCCTGCTGCTGCGCCAGTGGTCGGACGACGTCGTGTTCTTCCCGCACACCATGGACCTGGCGGACGGCGAGCGGGAACAGCTCGCCGCCCGCGGTGTCCGGGTCGTCGAGGGCGCGGTCAAGTGGCTGGTGGTGGACGGCGACCGGCTGCGCGGGGTGGAGCTGGCGGGCGGCCGGGTCGTGCCCCGCGAGGCGGTGTTCGTCTTCCCGCGGATGGTCCCGCGGGACGCCCTGCTGTTCGGCCTGGGCTGTGCCCGCGACGGGAACGGCTGGGTCACCACCGACCGCTTCGGCGGCACCAGCGTGCCCGGGGTCTGGGCGGTGGGCAATGTCGCCGATCCGCGCGCGCAGGTCGTCACCGCGGCCGGGCAGGGTTCGGCCGCGGCGTTCGCGATCAATCACGACCTGGTGGAGGAGGACGTCCGGCAGGCCGTCGAGGCCCACCGTGCGGCAGCCACCGCAGTCACCGTCTGAAGTCCCCGAGAGAACCGCCCCTCCCGATCGGAGCGCACGATGCACGGCCACAACCACAAGCAGGACCACAGCCACAGCCACGAGCACAACCACGGCCACGACTACGACTGGGGTGCCCTCGGCGACCACCTGGAGCGCGAGGCCGAGCTGAGCGTCCCCGCCATCACCCGGGCCGCGCACTGGCTGCGCGAGCTGCTGAGCACGGACGGCGGGCCGGCCGGCGTCGGGCGGGTCCTGGACGTCGGCAGCGGCCCGGGCGTGGTCACCGGTCTGCTCGCCGACACCTTCCCGGACGCCGAGGTGGTCGCCGTCGACCAGGCGCCCGCCCTGCTGGCCCGGGCCCAGGCCCGGTCCGCCGGCCGGATCACCACCCACCGGGCCGACCTGCCGGGCGACTTCGGCACGCTCGGTACCGCCGATCTGATCTGGTCCGCCAACGCCGTCCACCATCTCGGCGACCAGCAGGCGGCGTTGACCGCCCTGGCCGCCTCGCTGCGGCCCGGCGGCCTGCTGGCCATCGCCGAACGCGGCCTGCCGCCGCGCTTCCTGCCCCGCGACATCGGCCTGGGCCGCCCCGGCCTGCAGGCCCGCCTGGACGCCGCCTGGGAGGGCGGTTTCGCCGACATGCGCGCAGACCTGCCGGATGCGACCGAGGAGGTGGAGGACTGGCCGGCCATGCTCACCCGGGCCGGTCTCACCCTCAGCGGCACGCGGACCTTCCTCACCGACTGGCCGGCCCCGCTCGCCCCGTTGGCCCGCGAGCACCTGCAGGCCCATGTGACCCGCCTGCGCGACCGGTTCGGTGAGTACCTGGACGCCGGGGACCGGGCCGCGCTGGAGGCCCTGGTGGACACCGACGCACCGACCGGTCTCCTGCACCGCCCGGACGTCTTCTTCCTCACCGCCACCACCGTGTTCACCGCCCGGGCGTCTTCCTAAGGCCGGTCGAGAGGCCGGTCGAGGAACCCCGCCAGCGTGCGGACGAACGCGTCGGCGTCGTCCAGCCACGGGTAGTGCCCGCCGGCGGGCAGGACGGCGGTCTCGCCGTTCGGGAAGAGCGCGGCGGCCTCCTTGGCGGCGTCCGGGCGCGGGACGGCGTCGAACTCGCCGGCCAGGACGAGGACGGGCGACGCCACCCCGGCGGCGGCCGCCCGGATCTCGTCCGGTCGGCAGCCGCCGCTGTAGTAGATCCGCGCGGCCTCGGGGTGGAGCTGGCCGGGGGCGACGGCGGCGTGGGCCTGCGCGGTGGCGTCCCAACGGCCGTAGTACAGGGGCGACAGGGTGGCCTCGTCGGCCTCGGTGGCCGTCCCGGCGAACGCGGCTTCGAGGGCGGCCCAGGCCGCCGGGAACCACGGTTCGCCCTCGACGCCGCGGGCGGCCGTGGCCGACCGGTAGTCCTCCTCGGTGGTGTCGAACCCGAACGCCCGCAGGCTCGGCGTCACCAGCGCCAGCTTCCCGGTGCGGTCCGGGTGGCGGAGCGCGTACAGGGTGGCCAGGATCGCTCCCGCCGAGTGGCCGAGCACGTCCGCGCGCTCCAGGCCGAGGTGCGCGCGGAGCGCCTCCACGTCCGCCACCTGCCGGTCGCACCGGTACGAGGACGTGTCAGCCGGGGTCTCCGACCGCCCCGTGCCGCGCAGATCGAGCATGTGCAGCGCGCGGTGCGCCGAGAGCCCGCCGAGGTCTCCCAGGTACGCGGAGTCGCGCATCGCCCCGCCCGGGAGCACGAGCAGCGGCTCGCCCTTGCCGATGACGTGGTAGGCCAGCCGGGTGCCGTCCGGCGCGGTGAAGGTTTCCATGGCGAGATCGTGCAGCGTCCGGGCCGCTCCCGCAACGGAGTTCAGCGGCGGGGCGGAACCGGTTTCCGGGGCCGGAAGGGCAGTCGGCGGCGGGGGAGACGCACTTCCGCGCGCCCTGTCACGCCCGGCGGTGCCGCCCGGTCCCCTTCCGCAGCAGCGGCACGGGCGTGTCCGCCTGCGGGAAGGCCTCCGCCCGGTCGACCCTGGCGATCAGCGGGTACGCCTCCCCGTAGTTCTCCGCCACGGCGACCGGCTGCCACGCGAAGCCGTCCCACTCGACCACCAGCCGCGGCTCGTCCGCGAACACGTGCGCCCCGCGCGGCGGTCCGTCGGCCAGCGTGATGGCGTCCCTTGTCCCGGGCGTCCGCCGTCGCTTCGACCGTGCGGCGTACCACTCGGCCAGCGGCTCGTCCTCGGCGTCCATCGTGACCTCCTCGCGTTCGTCGGGCGGGGCCCGTCTCGCCGATGCCAGTGTCGCGGATGCCGGCCGGGCGGGACGATTCCACGAACGGGTGAAGACCGCGGCCCACCGGCCGGCCGGTGGGCCGGTCGAGGCGGCGGGCGCGCCAGGGCGAATGACCCGTCAGACACCGCCGGAGGGCGTCGGGGTGAGGCCGCCGCACCCGGCGCGGCGGCGGTACTGTCCACCCCATGGCAGCTACCGACCACGCCGTCGTCGTGGTGACCACCAGCACCGAGACCGAGGACCAGGCCCGCGCCCTCGCCGCCGCCGTCGTGCGCGAGCGCCTGGCCGCCTGCGCCCAGATCCACCCGATCCAGTCGCTCTACCGGTGGGAGGGCACCGTCCGGGAGAGCCCCGAGTGGCGGGTCGACCTCAAGACCCGCGCCGACCTCGCCGACCGCCTCACCGCGTTCGTCGCCGAGCACCACGACTACGACGTCCCCGAGATCATCGTCGTGCCGGTGGTCGGCGGCGGCCCGGCCTACCTGGGCTGGGTCGCCGCCGAGACGGTCCCCGGGGAGGCCTCCGTCTGACCTTTTCCCGGGCCGGTGCGCTACTCGCCGCCGAACCGGGTGGTCCAGGCGGCCAGGTCCTCGTCCGTGATCTTGGCGAAGAGCACCGGCGGGACGGTGAAGGCGGTGCCGGCCGGCAGGAAGTCCAGCGCCCGGGCCTGCTCGGCGCTCACCCAGGCCGCGGTACGGGCCGGGGCGTCCTCGGCGAGCGCGAACGACTGCCGCATGGCCGCCGCCGCGGTCGGGATGAACGGCTCGGAGACCACCGCGTAGAGGTGGATCAGGTTCATCGCCGTGCGCAGGGTCAGCGCGGCGGCCTCCGGGTCGGTCTTCGCCTGGAGCCAGGGCGCCTTCTCGTCCAGGTAGGCGTTGCCCGCGCTCCACAGCGCGCGCAGACTCCGCGCGGCCTTGCGGAAGTTCAGCGCCTCCAGATCGCCCTCGTAGTCGGCCAGCAGCCCGGCGATCTGCGCGCCCAGCCGCTGCTCGGCCTCGCCCGGCTCGTGGCCGCCCGGTCCGTGGCCGCCCGGGACCGCGTCGCCGAACCGCTTGCGGCTGAACGACAGCACGCGGTTGACGAAGTTGCCGAGGGTGTCGGCCAGGTCCTTGTTCACCACCGAGGCGAAGAGGTCCCAGGTGAAGCTGGAGTCGTCCGACTCCGGTGCGTGCGCCATCAGGAAGTAGCGCCAGTAGTCGGCCGGCAGCAGCTCCAGGGCGACGTCGGTGAAGATGCCCCGCTGCTGGCTGGTCGAGAACTTGCCCCCGTAGTAGGTGAGCCAGTTGAAGGCCTTGACATAGTCGACCTTCTTCCACGGCTGCCGGGAGCCCAGGAGGGTCGCCGGGAACATCACCGTGTGGAACGGGACGTTGTCCTTCGCCATGAACTCCGTGTACCGGACGGTTCCGTCGGCCTCGTACCACCAGGACCGCCAGTCCCGGACCTCGCCGGCCGGGGCCGCGTCCGCCCACTCCCTGGTGGCGCCGATGTACTCGACCGGGGCGTCGAACCAGACGTAGAAGACCTTGCCCTCGGCCGCCAGCTCCGGCCAGGTGTCGGCGGGCACCGGGACGCCCCACTCCAGGTCACGGGTGATCGAGCGGTCCTGGAGGCCCTCGGTCAGCCACTTGCGGGCGATCGAGGAGGCGAGCACGGGCCAGCCGTCGCCGTTGGCCGCGATCCACGCCTCGACCTCGTCGGTCAGCTTCGACTGGAGCAGGAAGAGGTGCCTGGTCTCGCGGACCTCCAGGTCCGAGCTGCCGCTGATCGCGGAGCGCGGCTCCAGCAGGTCCGTGGGGTCGAGGACACGGGTGCAGTTCTCGCACTGGTCGCCGCGGGCCTTGTCGTAGCCGCAGTGCGGGCAGGTACCGACGATGTACCGGTCCGGCAGGAACCGCCCGTCGGCGATCGAGTACACCTGCCGGATCGCCCGCTCCTCGATGAAGCCGTTGGCGTGCAGCTCGCGGGCGATCTCCTGGGTGATCTCCCGGTTCTGCGGGGAGGAGCTGCGGCCGAAGAAGTCGAAGGACAGCCGGAAGCCGTCGTACACCGCCTTCTGCCGGTCGTGCGCCCGCGCGCAGAACTCCGCGACCGGCAGGCCCGCGTCCTGGGCGGCCAGCTCGGCCGGCGTCCCGTGCTCGTCGGTCGCGCAGATGTACAGCACCTCGTGGCCCCGCTGACGCAGATAGCGTGCGTAGACGTCCGCCGGGAGCATCGACCCGACCATGTTGCCCAGGTGCTTGATCCCGTTGATGTACGGAAGGGCGCTGGTGATCAGGTGCCGAGCCATCCTCGGATGCTCCGATTTCTCCCGCACGCACCCCACCCGGAGTGCCATGACGGGCGCAGGCTCTGGGGGCCGCGACGGGAACCCGACGCGTGGCCGGCTCCCGGGCCGCCGCACAGAGCGACGTTCCACTGTGGGCGGCCCGATCGTACCGAAACCGGCCCTTTCCCCTCCTCCCCATTTTCCGGGCCCGACCACCCGCGAAGCGCTTCGGCGGCTCAGCCCGTGTCCTCCCCGCAGGCAGGCAGGCAGGCGGGTCGGCAGTGCTCCGAGTTCTGCTGAACCGCGCGGGCCTGACCTTTTCCGGCGCGGGAGTTCGCCGGCCGGCCCTGGGTTCCCACGCCTCAGCCACAGTGGCCGCTGTCGCCGCTCCGGCGCACGAGCTTGTCCGAGGGGACGGTCCGACGCGGCCCGTCCGGCTCGAACAGCGGGTGCACCACGGCCATCCCGCCTTCCTCGCTGACCAGTTCGACCAGCGATCCGGGCTCCAGTGAGCCCGGATCGCTCGCGCAGTTCCCTCAGTGCTTCAGGTGCCGACCGGTGGCCCCTTGCGGTGAGCAAGGGGCCACCGGGGGAGGCTTGTCCAGGCGCAGAAGTGGTCGAACTCGCCGACCTGGACGCCGAGGATGAAGGCGGCCCACGGGGGGCCGGTGGCCGGGGCCTGGGCATCGTCGACGTGCTCGCCGAGAAGTGGGGCGTCGAGCCCATCGGGCAGTACAGCAAGGCGATTTGGGCCGTCGCCGCAGTCGGCGTCCGGTGAACGGGCGGGTCGTCACCGGCTGGCCGACCTGGCTGGTCGGCGCTCAGCCGCGGGCGAGCCGTTCGACCAGCCGTGACTTCGCCGCCGGCCACTCCTCGGCCAGCAGCGAGTAGTAGGCGCTGTCGCGCCAACTCCCGTCCGGCCGCCGCCGTTCACGGCGGTGGACGCCCTCGAAGGTGGCCCCCAGCCGCAGGATCGCGCTGCGGGAGCGCTCGTTGAGGCTGTCCGTCTGCCAGCAGACCCGGCCCATGCCCAGTTCCTCGTACGCATGGGTGAGCAGCAGCAGCTTGGACTCCGTGTTCACCGCCGTCCGCCACACGGCCCGGGCGTACCAGGTCCAGCCGATCTCCACGTACTCGTCCACCGTGCTGAAGCGGTGGTAGCACGTCCACCCCACCGCCCGCCCGCTGCCGCCGAGGCCGATCACCGCGAACGCCACCCGCTCACCGCGTTCCACCTCGGCGAGGCGCGCGTCGAGGACCGCCCCCAGCTCGGCCTCGGTCCGCGGGGTGGTATCCGGCAGCCAGCGCCACACCTTTTCGTCCCCGCCCCCGGCGGCGAAGAGCTCGGCGAGGTGGTGGCGCCCGAGCGGCTCCAGGCGGACGTGTCGCCCGAGGAGCGTCACCGGGGCCGGCCGCCGGGCGCTCACCGGGTGGCCAGCCGGTCGCTCAGGCGCTGCTTCGCGGCCGGCCACTCGTCCGCGAGCATCGAGAAGTACGCGGTGTCCCGCCAGACCCCGGTCGCGCGGCGCTTGTCGCGCCGGTGGGTGCCCTCGTACGTGGCCCCCAGCCGCAGGATCGCGTTGCGGGAGCGTTCGTTGAGCGCGTCCGTCTTCCAGAACACCCGGCCCATGCCCAGTTCCTCGAAGGCGTGGGTGAGCAGCAGCAGCTTGGACTCCGTGTTCACCGCCGTCCGCCAGACCGACCGGGCGTGCCAGGTGCCGCCGATCTCGACCAGCTCGTCGACGGCGCTGAAGGCGTAGTACCCGGTGATGCCGACGGCGCGGCCGGACGGGAGGTCGATGACGGCGAACTTCACCGCCCGCCCGGCGGCCACCTCGGCGAGCCGGATGTCGAGGATCGCGCCCAGCTCCTCCTCCGTCGTCGGGGCGCTGAACGGGATCCACCGCCAGACCTCCGGGTCCGCGCCCACACCGGCGAACAGCTCGGGCAGGTGGTGGCGCCCCAGGGGCTCCAGACGGACATGGCGGCCGGTCAGGGTGACGGGCGCGGGCAGCTTCGCGGTCATGGCCGCAAGGTAGCGCCACTCTGCACTAGATGCAATGGAATATTGGACTAGTGCAAAATTACGCAACAGGTGAGAGGGGATGCGGAAGGGCCCTGCGGGACGCATCCCGCAGGGCCCTTCACACGACCGAAGGCAGGCCTAGATGAACGAGTTGATCTCGATCGTCTCGGTCCGGCCCGGGCCGACGCCGATGGCCGAGATCGGAGCGCCGGACATCTCCTCCAGCGCCTTCACGTACGCCTGGGCGTTCTTCGGCAGGTCGGCGAAGGTCTTCGCCTTGCTGATGTCCTCGGTCCAGCCCGGCAGCGTCTCGTAGATCGGCTTGGCGTGGTGGAAGTCCGACTGGTTGTACGGGAGCTCCTCGACGCGGCGGCCGTCGATCTCGTACGCGACGCAGACCGGGATCTGCTCCCAGCCGGTCAGCACGTCGAGCTTGGTGAGGAAGAAGTCGGTCAGGCCGTTGACCCGGGTCGCGTAGCGCGCGATGACCGCGTCGAACCAGCCGCAGCGGCGGTCACGGCCGGTGGTCACACCGCGCTCGCCGCCGATCCGGCGCAGCGCCTCGCCGTCGGCGTCCAGCAGCTCGGTCGGGAACGGGCCCGAGCCGACGCGGGTGGTGTACGCCTTCAGGATGCCGATGACCCGGTCGATCTTGGTCGGGCCGATGCCGGCGCCGGTGCAGGCGCCGCCCGCGGTCGGGTTCGACGAGGTGACGAAGGGGTACGTGCCGTGGTCGACGTCCAGCAGGGTGCCCTGGCCGCCCTCCAGCAGGACGACCTTGTTCGCCTTCAGCGCCTCGTCCAGGACCAGGGTGGTGTCGGCGAGGAACGGCTTGATCTTGTCCGCGTAGCCGAGGTACTCCTCCAGCACCAGCTCGGCCGGGATGGCGCGGCGGTTGTAGAGCTTGACCAGCAGCTGGTTCTTGTCGTGCAGCGCGGCTTCGATCTTCTGCTGCAGGATCGACTCGTCGAAGAGGTCCTGGACCCGGATGCCGACGCGGTTGATCTTGTCCGCGTAGGACGGGCCGATGCCGCGGCCGGTGGTGCCGATCCGGCGCTTGCCGAGGAAGCGCTCGGTGACCTTGTCCAGGGTGCGGTGGTACGGCGTGATCAGGTGGGCGTTGCCCGAGATCAGCAGCTTGGAGGTGTCGATGCCGCGCTCGTCGAGACCCTTGAGTTCGGAGAGCAGCACGCCCGGGTCGATGACGACGCCGTTACCGATCACCGGCGTCACATTCGGGCTGAGGATGCCGGAAGGCAGGAGGTGCAGGGCATACTTCTGATCGCCGATGACCACCGTGTGACCGGCGTTGTTGCCGCCCTGGTAGCGAACGACGTAGTCGACGGAGCCACCGAGGAGGTCGGTCGCCTTCCCCTTGCCCTCGTCTCCCCACTGAGCGCCAACGAGCACGAGTGCCGGCACAGGCGTACACCCCTTCCGGTTGGGGCATCCTGCGTAGGCCGCAGTCTGCCCCGAGATAGACGAAGCCCCTGGCGCAATAGCGCAAGGGGCTCTTGCACCGAGAGATTACCTGAGGAAGGACCGGTCGTGTCGTCCCTGTCCACGCCTGCAACCGGCGGCCCCGAGCCGCTCCTGCTGCTCCTCGACCCGGCGGCCCGGCAGTCCGACGGCGAGTCGGTGCGGATCGCGAAGGACGTCCTCTGCGGAGGTGCGGACGTCAAGGTGGCCTATCCGGAGAGCCCGTCCGAGCTCGACCGGGTGCTTTCGCACCGGGGTCGCCGCCGACCGGTGGTGATCGGATCCGACCTTGCGCTGCAACGGGTGCTCCAGGCCCTCTACCGCCAGCGTGAGCTGGGGACGGACCCGGTGGGCATGGTCCCGGTCGGGCGGGCGAACGAGCTGACGGCGGCCCGCGCGCTCGGCGTGCCGGGTGCGCCGGTCCCGGCCGCGCGGGCGGTGCTCTCGGGCGCGCCGCGCAAGCTTGACCTGCTGGTGGACGACGGTGGCGGGGTCGCGCTCGGCGGGGTCCGGATCTCCGGGAGCGGGGTGCGTCGAATGGCCGGCCGTACGGGTGGTTGGCGTTCGCTATGGGCGAAACTGGCTGCGGCCGAGCAGGCGAGTCCACTCACCTCCGAGAACGGCAAGAACGACCACAGCTCCCGGATCCGGGTCGAGGCGGACGGACGGCTGCTCGCGGACGTCCACCGGCCGGTCCGGCTGGTCCAGGTGACCCTGCCGGGCGGCGAGGCGGCCGGCGCGGGCGTGATGGAGGTCGTGGTCCGTGCGCCGGGCGCACTGGTGCGCACCCGGGCGGCGACCGTCTCGGTGGCCGGACGGGGCTTCGGCTACGAGGCGGACGGCCACCCGGTCGGCCCGGTCCGGACCCGCACCTGGACGGTCCACCCGGGCGCCTGGGGCCTGCTGCTGCCGGCCGTGTGAGCGGGGCGGGCACCCGTGAGCGGTGCGGGCGCCGGGGGCCGTGAGCCCGGCGCCCCCCGCGAGCGGTGCGCACCGGGTGCCCCGGCGTCCCGGGTGAGCAGGCTCACGTTCGCCGCCGCCCGCCACCGGGCGGTCCGTGCACGGAATGCCCCAACGGGCGCGAACCGCAAGGCCAAGCGGCCCCTCGCCGAATTCCCGGACCCTCAATTACGCGTTGGGTAAGGGGTTTCGTCTACGCGCGTTACTGAACGTTCGGCCAACAATCCGCGCCTCCCTGGTTCCGGAAGCCCGCGCCAACTGCCCTAGACTCGAAGGCGTGCCACGTGGTGACGGAAGACTCAACCACGATCTTCTTCCCGGTGAGAAAGGCCCCCAGGACGCTTGCGGCGTCTTCGGTGTCTGGGCTCCCGGCGAGGAGGTCGCCAAGCTCACGTTCTTCGGCCTTTACGCCCTGCAGCACCGCGGTCAGGAATCCGCGGGCATCGCAGTGAGCAACGGCTCCCAGATTCTCGTCTTCAAGGACATGGGGCTCGTTTCCCAGGTCTTCGACGAGGCCTCCCTGGGGTCGTTGCACGGGCATATCGCCGTCGGACACGCCCGCTACTCGACCACCGGTTCCTCGGTCTGGGAGAACGCCCAGCCGACCTTCCGGGCGACCGTTCACGGTTCGCTGGCCCTCGGGCACAACGGAAACCTGGTGAACACCGCCGAACTGGCGGCCATGGTCGCCGAACTGCCCGGTGAGGAGCACGTCTCCCGCTCGGGCCGGGCCGCCGCGACCAACGACACCGACCTGGTGACCGCGCTGCTCGCCGGCCACCCGGACCTCTCCATAGAGGAGACGGCCAAGCTCGTCCTGCCCAAGGTCAAGGGCGCGTTCTCGCTCGTCTTCATGGACGAGCACACGCTCTACGCCGCCCGCGACCCGCAGGGCATCCGCCCGCTGGTCCTCGGCCGGCTGGAGCGCGGCTGGGTGGTCGCCTCCGAGACGGCGGCGCTCGACATCTGCGGCGCCTCCTTCATCCGCGAGGTCGAGCCCGGCGAGCTGATCGCCATCGACGAGAACGGCATGCGGACCTCCCGCTTCGCCGAGGCCAAGCCCAAGGGCTGCGTCTTCGAGTACGTCTACCTGGCCCGCCCCGACACCTCCATCGCCGGCCGCAACGTGCACCTCTCCCGCGTGGAGATGGGCCGCAAGCTGGCCGCCGAGGCGCCCGTCGAGGCCGACCTGGTGATAGCGACCCCGGAGTCCGGTACTCCGGCCGCCATCGGCTACGCCGAGGCCAGCGGCATCCCGTACGGCTCCGGCCTGGTGAAGAACGCCTATGTGGGCCGTACCTTCATCCAGCCCAGCCAGACCATCCGCCAGCTCGGCATCCGCCTCAAGCTCAACCCGCTGAAGGAAGTCATCGCGGGCAAGCGCCTGGTCGTGGTCGACGACTCGATCGTGCGCGGCAACACCCAGCGCGCGCTGGTCCGGATGCTGCGCGAGGCCGGCGCGGCCGAGGTGCACATCCGGATCTCCTCGCCGCCGGTGAAGTGGCCGTGCTTCTTCGGCATCGACTTCGCCACCCGCGCGGAGCTGATCGCCAACGGGATGACCGTCGAGGAGATCGGCCGCACGCTCGGCGCCGACTCGCTCGCCTACATCTCGATCGACGGCATGATCGAAGCCACCAAGCAGCCGAAGGACCGGCTCTGCCGGGCCTGCTTCGACGGCGAGTACCCGATGGAGCTGCCCGACCCGGCGCTGCTCGGGAAACTCCTGCTGGAGGCCGAGATCAAGGGCGGCCAGCAGCCGCCGGCGGTCCGCGGCAAGCCGACCGGCAGCGATCTGGACGGTGTCCAGTCCCTGCTCGGCGGAGCGGGCGCGGCCGACGCCCTGCGCCGCCCCTAGCAAGCCCTGGTGGGGTCCCGGAACCGGGGCCCCACCGCTGTTCCATCCCCCCACTGACCCGAAAGGGCCGCACCGCAGTGACCACGAACCAGAACGGCGCCACCTACGCCGCCGCCGGCGTCGACATCGAGGCGGGCGACCGCGCCGTCGAGCTCATGAAGCAGTGGGTGAAGAAGGCGAGCCGCCCCGAGGTGGTCGGCGGCCTCGGCGGCTTCGCCGGGCTCTTCGACGCGTCCGCCTTCAAGCGCTACGAGCGGCCGCTGCTGGCCTCGGCCACCGACGGTGTGGGGACCAAGGTCGCCATCGCCGCCGCCATGGACAAGCACGACACCATCGGCCACGACCTGGTCGGCATGGTCGTCGACGACCTGGTGGTGTGCGGTGCCGAGCCGCTGTTCATGACCGACTACATCTGCGTCGGCAAGGTCGTGCCCGAGCGGGTCGCCGCGATCGTCAAGGGCATCGCCGAGGGCTGTGCGCTGGCCGGCTGCGCCCTGGTCGGCGGGGAGACCGCCGAGCACCCGGGTCTGCTCGGCCCGGACGAGTACGACGTCGCGGGCGCGGGCACCGGCGTGGTCGAGGCGGACGCGCTGCTGGGCGCGGACCGGGTCCGGGCCGGCGACGTGGTGATCGCGATGGCCGCCTCCGGCCTGCACTCCAACGGCTACTCGCTGGTCCGCCACGTGCTGCTGAACGAGGCCGGCTGGAAGCTGGACCGCAAGGTCGAGGAGTTCGGCCGCACCCTCGGCGAGGAGCTGCTGGAGCCGACCCGGATCTACTCGCTGGACTGCCTGGCGCTCACCCGCGCCACCGAGATCCACGCCTTCTCGCACGTCACCGGCGGCGGCCTGGCGGCCAACCTGGCCCGGGTCATCCCGGAGGGCCTGCACGCCCGCCTGGACCGCGGCACCTGGACCCCGCTGCCGGTGTTCCAGACCGTCGCCCAGGTCGGCAAGGTGGCCACCCTGGAGATCGAGAAGACGCTCAACATGGGCGTCGGCATGGTCGCGGTCGTCCCGCCGCACTCGGTGGACGTCGTGCTGTCGGTCCTGGAGGACCGCGGCGTCGAGTCCTGGCTGCTCGGTGACATCGTCGAGCGCGCGGACGGGCACGAGGGCGGCGCGGCGCTCTACAACGCGTACGAGGGCTTCACGGCGGGCTGAGCAGGCCTCCGGATACCCGAAGAGCCCCTCCGGTACCGGAGGGGCTCTTCCCGTCGGGGGCGGACCGCCGGTCCGGCGCCGGACCGGCGAGCCCGGGACGCCCGGTGCGACGGTCCGGCGGAACGGTCACGGAACAACCCGCGGAACGGCCGCGGGGACGCCGAAAACCGGCCCGGCGCTCTGAGCGCCAGGGCCGGTCAGGCCAGACTGTGACTACGCGCGGCGGCGGGCCTGGGATGGCCCGGTACCCGACTCGGTGTCGTCGTCCTCGTCGTCGTCGGCGTAGCGAGCCGCGTATTCCGCGTAGGGGTCGTCGTCCTCTTCTTCTTCGATCGGCTCTGGCTCGATCGAAGCGGTAGAGGGCGATACGCCCAGCTCGTTGGACAGACGATTGGCGTCAAACCCGCCGCTGTTGTACTTCAGCTCGCGGGCGACCTTCGTCTGCTTGGCCTTGGCCCGGCCGCGCCCCATGGGTCGACCCCCTCAACGATGGGGCTCACGGCCCCGAGTCTGACACGTGTTCATGATCAGGAGCGGCCTGCCCGAATGGGGAGAACCGTCCCTTGGAGCATTAACGGTACCTGTTTCTGCCGCTGGACGGTACGTCGTCAGTGTGACGTGGCGCGCACCTGCCGCACCCGCGACCAGGTCGTCCCAGGTCAGGGGAGGTATTGCGGCGTTTTGCGCGCTGTCCGTAGGTATCTCAGGTCCGTCGTTCCCGGATCGATTATCCCCCCAAGGGGGGCGTTGGATCACCCGATCGGGCGCAGAAGTGAGAATCCGGTTCCACATTGTGATGCGCGGGGGACGGAAGGGACCGTCCCCCGCGCACCGGGGTCACGTGAGCGGGCGTCAGCCCCGGCGGGAAGCCGGCAGCAGGACCGAGCGCAGCGCGCTGATCTCCCGCATCCGCTTCTCCGCCAGGCGGTCGGCGGCGACGGCCGGCGGGACGCCGTCGGCGGTGGCCCGGGTGAAGATCTCCAGAGTGGTGTCGAAGATCTTGGTGGCCTTGTTCTTGGCCCGCTCGAAGTTGAAGCCGTCGATCTCGTCGGCGACCTGGATCACGCCGCCGGAGTTCACCAGGTAGTCCGGGGCGTAGAGGATGCCGCGGTCGGCGAGGTCCTTCTCGACGCCGGGGTGGGCCAGCTGGTTGTTGGCCGCGCCGCAGACGACCGCGGTGCCGAGCTCGCCGAGGGCGGCCACGGTGTCGTCGGTGAGCGCGCCGCCGAGGGCACAGGGGGCGTAGACGTCCAGGCTGGCCCGGAGCAGGGCGGCGGTGTCCGCGACGACCTCCACCTCCGGGTGGGCGGCGCGGACGCGGTTGACGGCGGCCTCGGCGACATCGGTGATGACGACGGTGGCGCCGTCCGCGACCAGGTGGCCGACCAGGTAGTGGCCGACCTTGCCGACGCCCGCGACGCCGACCCGCTTGCCGCGCAGCGTCGGCTGGCCCCAGCGGGCCTGGGCGGTGGCGCGCATGCCCTGGAAGACGCCGAAGGCGGTCAGGATGGAGGAGTCGCCGGCGCCGCCGTGCTCGGGGGAACGGCCCGTCACGAACTCGGTCTCGCGCGCGATGACGTCCATGTCCTGGACGTAGGTGCCCACGTCGCACGCGGTGATGTAGCGGCCGCGCAGCGACTGCACGAAGCGGCCGTAGGCGCGGAGCATCGCCTCGTTCTTGTCCTTGCCGGGATCGCCGATGATGACGGCCTTGCCGCCGCCGAGGTCGAGCCCGGCGAGCGCGTTCTTGTAGGACATGCCGCGCGAGAGGTTCAGCGCGTCCTCCAGTGCCGCCTCCTCGGAGGCGTACGGGAAGAAGCGGGTGCCGCCGAGGGCCGGGCCCAGCGCGGTGGAGTGGATCGCGATGATCGCCTTGAGGCCGGAGCTGCGGTCGTGGCAGAGAACGACCTGCTCGTGGCCGTCGCCGGGGACGCCGTCCTGTTCGGTACGGAAGATCCTGCCGAGCACGCCGGGTGCGGGGTACGTGGCGGATGCGGTCTGTACGTCGGTCACTGTGGTGACTCCAGTATCCGAGGCCCGCTGCTGTGGTGCGGGCGCCTAGGGCGAAGCGTAGTCGTGGGGGCGCCGCCGATCCGCCCTCTTGTCCGAGCTTGCCCAGGTTGTCCGAGGAGTGAGACGGGGGCATGGGGAGAGGGGCGGCGAACGGTTCCCGGCCCGCGCCCTCCCGGGCGGAGGGTGGCGCGTGCGACGATGCAGAACGTGACCGTCGTACGCACCTCCGTACTTCCGCCCTACGCCGCCCACCTGCGGGTCTACGAGCCGCTGGCCGCCTACCCGGAGCCCGACCGCACACGCTGGCAGGTCTATGCGGCGGAGCACGGCCCGGACGCGGCGGCGGCGGAGCGGCCGGTGGCGGCGGCGGTGCTGGAGGAGCAGCGGGAGGCCCTGGCGGAGCTGGTCGGCCGCACGCCCCGGGCGCTGCCGGAGCGGGAGAGCGAGCGGGCCTTCGTCCGGGCCCTGGACGGGGTGCTGTACGTCTGCCCGTGGGCGACCAGGCTGCGCAGCTGGCAGGCGCTGGAGGAACTGCGGTCGGGGGCGCCGGTGGCGCTGGTGGACACCGCGCTGCCGCCGGCGACCCGGGAGGCCGCGGAGGCGGACCGGGAGCGCTGGCGGGCCGAGCACCCGGACGCCCGGCCGTGGATCCTGACCAGCCGGTGGGAGGTGCCGGTGCGGTGGTTCCTGCCGTTCGGGGAGGAGGACCGCTGCTTCGTTCCGGCCGTGGAGGGGGAGGAAGAGGAGGGGGCGGCGACACTGTTCTATCTGACGCCGATGGCGCAGGCGCGCCGGCGGGTGGCCCGGGCGTACCGGGCGCTGCGCGAGGCGGTGCCGGAGGGGGAGCTGGTGCGGGGGGCGGAACAGGTGGGCCGGTGGCTGGAGGAGTTCCATCCGCGTTCGCTGGTGGAGCTGGACTACGGGGGGCTGGTGCATCTGCTGGGGCCCGAGCGGCTGCTGGCGGACCGTTCGGCGGGGGAGCTGGAGGGCGGGCTGCGCGCGCTGCGGGCGGGGGACATGACGGAGGCGCTGCGGGCGTACGAGGAGCTGACGGCGCGCTGGCGGCGGGTGCTGGCGCTGCGGTACGCGAACTGAGCGGTCCGGGCCGGCCCGGTCGAGGAGACGTCATCGCTGGCCGGGCCCAGTGTCGGTGGTACTTGTAAGACTGTAAGAGTCCTACGGCCTGAGCGTTATGACCAAGGTCCTGGTTCGGGTCAATAGCTATCGAACGTGACACTACTCACCGTTGACGCGAACTCACCCCTATGTGCAAAAATGGGACAACCAGCCCAACTTCACGTGAGCGTGCCCACTTTTGGGTGGTTCTGGAGTCGATGCGTGCTTTGCGGGGAAACGGAGGGTCTGGTCCCCTCGTAACCGGATGTCGCGATAGCGTGACCGTCCGTTATGGGGTGGTCCATCGCCATCCGTCGGCCTTGAACCCGTGAGGGGTCAATTTTGGCGGTTTGGTCGATAGGGCTGGACGGATGGTGTAGTTGTAGACACCAGGACAAGCCGTTCGTCCTATAACCGACTCGGCCCGTCTATGCCATTTCGGGCATCGCGGGCCAAGGTGCAGAATTTGAAGGATAGAACCGCCCTGGTTCGGTTCTCCCGAGGAGGCCGCTCATGACCGCTCGTACCCCTGATGCTGAGCCGCTGCTGACGCCGGCAGAGGTTGCCACCATGTTCCGCGTAGACCCGAAGACGGTCACCCGCTGGGCCAAGGCGGGCAAGCTGACATCCATTCGCACGCTTGGCGGGCACCGCCGTTATCGCGAGGCGGAGGTGCGTGCTCTGCTGGCCGGCATTCCGGCTCAGCGCACCGAAGCCTGATAGGCCAAAGGCTCTTTAAAGGGGCTGCTAACCGGACTCCGCCGGGTCCGGTAAGCGGCCCCTTTGCCATGCCCGGAGGGCGGTCCGGACGCCCGGCCGGATGTGTCCGGCGGGTTCCGCTCCGACCGGTCGGAATGTTGAACTCCGGATAACGATTTGATGGTTATGAGGTGGGGGGGATTTACTGGTAATGGATGTGCAATTTTATATATTAAATTAGTGCCCGTGCGGAGGGGGTGTCGGCTGCCCGGTTTCAGGGAAAGATAAGTGACGACCATCACACGCACGGTCACTTGTGGTCTAGACCTAGTGCGAGGTAATGCGCTGCGCGGTGAAACGCGAGAGGCCCGGAACCAATACGGTTCCGGGCCTCTCGGCTACGGCGATCCCGACGGGACTTGAACCCGCGACCTCCACCTTGACAGGGTGGCGAGCTAACCAACTGCTCCACGGGACCAGAGTGTTCTGATCTCGTTCACTCGCTTGCTGCGCTGCGAACAAGACAGATCGTAGCCCATGGTGGGCCCCCAGGTCGAACTGGCTCCTGAGGGCCCCCGCCCAGCTCAGAGAGCGGCCCGGGCCGCCTCCATCGCCTTCATGATCCGCTTCTCCGAGACGGGCGTCGGCGTGCCGAGCGCCTGGGCGAAGAAACTGACCCGCAGCTCCTCGATCATCCACCGGATCGACCGCAGCTCCGGGGACGGCTGCTGCCCGGCCGGGACGGCCGCCAGCAGCTCCCCGTAGGCCTGCTGCACCTGCTGGACCTTCAGCAGCTGCTGGGCGTCCCGCTGCGGGTGGTTGGGCAGTGCCTCCAGCCGGCGGTCCACCGCCAGCAGATAGCGCTTGAGGTCCGGCAGCCGCTGCCAGCCGGTGGCCGTGACGAAGCCGGGGTACACCAGCGAGGCCAGATGCAGCCGGATGTCGTTCACGGCGTTCAGCAGCACCGGGCTGCTCACCGACTTCAGCCGGGTCGACGCCTTGTGGAAGGCGATCAGGGCGGTGGCCGTCTTCAGCGTGGTGTCCGCCGAGAGGTCGTACAGATCGGCCCGCACCTTGTCGTGCAGCTTGCCGAAGGCCGCCTCGTCCCAGGCCGGGCCTCCGGCCAGGGTCATCAGCCGGTCGGTGGCGCAGGCGACGACGTCCTCGAACAGCGCCGGGATCGAGCCGTGCGGGTTGTAGGAGAGCGCCAGCTTCGCCTGGTTGCCCAGCCGGCCCTGGATCGACTTGGCGGGGGAGTTGGTGGTCAGCGTCAGCAGCCGCCGGGTGCCCTCCCACATCGCCTGGGCCTGCGCCTGCGGGGTGTCGAACAGCTTGATGCCGACGGCCTCGCGCTCGTCCACCAGCGCCGGGTAGGCGCGCAGCGAGTGGCCGCGCGAGCGCTGCTCGAAGGTGCGCTGGAGCACCGGCAGCGAGGCCGGCCAGGCGGTCAGCCCGCTCTGCTCGATGCCCTGGCCGGAGGCGGCCGAGGAGAGCGTCTCCTTCAGCTTGGGCTTCAGCAGCAGCCGCAGTTCCTCGAGGTCCTTGGACTCGGCGAGCTTCTTGCGGCCGTCCACCACCCGGAAGGTCACCCTGAGGTGGTCGGGCACCCGCTCGTCGTCCCAGGCCTCGGGCGGTACGGTGACCGCCGTCAGCCGCTTGAGGACGTGCTCCAGGGTCGGCAGCAGCGGCTCCTGCCGGTCCTTCACCTGGCGCAGCGCGGCCTTCGCGAAGTCCGGGGCCGGGACGAAGTTGCGCCGGATCGCCTTGGGCAGCGCCCGGATGTAGGCGGTGACCAGCTCCTCGCGCAGGCCCGGGATCTGCCAGTCGAAGCCCTCGGCGGTGACCTGGTTGAGCACCGGGAGCGGGATGTGGACGGTCACGCCGTCCGCGTCGCTGCCCGGCTCGAACTGGTAGGTCAGCTTGAAGCGGAGCTTGCCCTGCTGCCAGTAGTCCGGGTAGTCCGCCTCGGTGACGCCGTCCGCCGAGTCGTTGATCAGCATCGACTTCTCGAAGTTGAGCAGGTCCGGCTGCTCGTGCCGGGCCTTCTTCCACCAGGAGTCGAAGTGCCGGGTGGAGACGATGTCGTCCGGCAGCCGGCTGTCGTAGAAGTCGAACAGGGTCTGGTCGTCGACCATGATGTCCCGGCGGCGGGCCCGGTTCTCGAGCTCCTCGACCTCGCTCAGCAGCTTGCGGTTCTCGGCGAAGAACTTGTGGTGGGTCTCCCAGTCGCCCTCGACCAGCGCGTTGCGGATGAACAGCTCGCGGCAGAGCTCGGGGTCGATCCGGCCGTAGTTGATCTTCCGCTGGGCGACGACCGGCATCCCGTAGAGGGTCACCTTCTCGTACGCCAGCACCGCGCCGGCCTTCTTCTCCCAGTGCGGTTCGCTGTAGCTGCGCTTGATCAGGTGGCCGGCCAGCGGCTCCACCCACTCGGGCTCGATCTTCGCGTTGATCCGGGCCCAGAGCCGGGAGGTCTCGACCAGTTCGGCGGACATCACCCAGCGCGGGGGCTTCTTGAACAGGCCGGAGCCGGGGAAGACGGCGAACCGGGCGCCGCGCGCGCCGCCGTACTCGCGCTTCTCCACGTCGTACAGGCCGATGTGCGAGAGCAGGCCGGCCAGCAGGGACTGGTGGATCCGGTCGGCGTCCGGCTCGGCGTCCGGGTGCGGCTCCTCGATCGTCACGCCCAGCTGCCTGGCGACGGTGCGCAGCTGGGAGTAGATGTCCTGCCACTCCCGTATCCGAAGGTAGTTCAGGAACTCCGCCTTGCACATCCGGCGGAAGGCGGAGGAGGAGAGCTCCTTCTGCTGCTCCCTCACATAGCGCCACATGGCGAGATAGGCGAGGAAGTCGGAGGTCTCCGAGGCGAAACGGCGGTGGCGGTCGTCGGCGGCCTGGCGCTTCTCGGTGGGGCGTTCGCGCGGGTCCTGGATGGAGAGCGCGGCGGCGATCACCATGACGTCGCGGACGCAGCCGTTCTTGTCGGCCTCCAGCACCATCCGGGCCATCCGCGGGTCCACCGGGAGCTGGGCCAGCTGGCGGCCCAGCGGGGTGAGGCGCTTGCGGACGTCCTGCTCGGCCGGGTCGAGGGCGCCGAGCTCGTGCAGGAGGTTGACGCCGTCCTTGATGTTGCGGGAGTCCGGCGGGTCCAGGAACGGGAAGGCGGCGATGTCGCCGAGGCCGGCGGCGGTCATCTGGAGGATGACCGAGGCCAGGTTGGTGCGCAGGATCTCGGCGTCGGTGAACTCGGGGCGGGCGAGGAAGTCCTCCTCCGAGTACAGCCGGATGCAGATGCCGTCCGAGGTACGGCCGCAGCGGCCCTTGCGCTGGTTGGCGCTGGCCTGGCTGACCGCCTCGATCGGCAGCCGTTGCACCTTGGTGCGGTGGCTGTAGCGGGAGATGCGGGCGGTGCCCGGGTCGATCACGTACTTGATGCCCGGGACGGTGAGGGAGGTCTCGGCGACGTTGGTGGCGAGCACGATCCGGCGGCTGCTGGAACGCTGGAACACCTTGTGCTGCTCGGCCGAGCTCAGCCGGGCGTAGAGCGGGAGGACCTCGGTGAACTTCAGTTTCAGTTTGTTGAGCGCGTCGGCGGTGTCGCGGATCTCGCGCTCGCCGGAGAGGAAGACCAGGATGTCGCCCGGGCCCTCGGCCTGGAGTTCCTCGGCGGCGTCGCAGATCGCCTGGATCTGGTCGCGGTCGCGGTCCACGTCGGAGGCCTCGTCGGCGTCGTCCGTCTCGTCGACGATCGGGCGGTAGCGGACCTCGACCGGGTAGGTGCGGCCGGACACCTCGACGATCGGGGCATCGCCGAAGTGGCGGGCGAAGCGCTCGGGGTCGATGGTCGCCGAGGTGATGACGACCTTGAGGTCCGGGCGGCGGGGGAGCAACTGCTTGACGTACCCGAGGATGAAGTCGATGTTGAGGCTGCGCTCGTGCGCCTCGTCGATGATCAGGGTGTCGTACTGGCGCAGCTCGCGGTCGGTCTGGATCTCCGCGAGCAGGATGCCGTCGGTCATCAGCTTGACCAGGGTGTCCTGGCCCACCTGGTCGGTGAACCGGACCTTCCAGCCGACCGCCTCGCCGAGCGGGGTGCGCAACTCCTCGGCGACGCGCTCGGCCACGGTACGGGCGGCGATCCGGCGGGGCTGGGTGTGGCCGACCAGGCCCTTGACGCCGCGGCCCAGCTCCAGGCAGATCTTCGGGATCTGGGTGGTCTTGCCGGAGCCGGTCTCGCCCGCCACGATCACCACCTGGTGGTCGCGGATGGCCGCCAGGATCTCGTCCTTCTTCTGGCTGACCGGCAGCTCCGCCGGGTAGGTGATCTCCGGTACGGCGGCGCGGCGCTGCTCCACCAGCAGCTCGGCCCGGTCGATGTCGGCGGCGATCTCGGAGGTGATCTTCTGCTGGGCGTCGGGCTTGCGGACCCGCCGGGCGCCCTCCAGCCGGCGCCCGATCCGTACCTGGTCGCGCAGGGTCAGCTCGGGCAGACGGGCGGCCAGCTCGCCGATGCCGAGGCCCACGATGGGCGCGTTGGCGGACTGGACTGCGGGAGAACTCACTGCGGGCATCCCTCTAGGTTCGCAAGGAGGTGCGGCGGCGCGCACCTCAGTTTTCGAGCTCCTCCAGTGTCACAGCCGGTGGCGGAGAAGTGCGAACCCCGGGCGGGCGGGGCGCGCGAGCCACCCGGAGGCGTGCGGTACGGCGGCGCGCCGGGCCGTGCAACGGAACCGACGGATTCAGGGCCGGTCGAGGCGGGACACCTGGTAGTGGCCGATGAACCAGCCGCCCTCCGCCGCGCGCCGCACCAGCACGCCGAGGCGGACGCCCAGCGTGGGCCGGTCGGTGAACGAGAAGTCGACGTCCAGGTAGCCGAGCACGAGATCGTCGGCGAGCCGTCTGGTCTCCAGAATCCGGTACTCGGCCGTCATCCCGAGGGGCTGGGAGTCGTAGTAGTCGGCGACGCCCTGCCTCCCGACGCTGTAGGGGTGCAGCCCCTGGAAGATCGCGTCCTCGGTGAAGCAGGCGGCGACCCGTTGCGGCTCGTGCGCGTCGACGGCGGCCTTCCAGCGGTCGAGGACGCCGCGCAGGACCGCTTCGGGGCCGGCCGTGCCGCTGGTGGCCGTCGGAGTGTGCTCCTGGGCCGGTCCGGGCGCCGGGCGGCCCGGGTCGCTCGGGTGCGGGGACAGCGCCGTCACCGTGTCGTGCCGCCACACCCGCAGCGGCATCGACGCCAGCACCTGCTCCAACCGCTCGGCGTCGTCCGCGCTGAACAGCCCCCAGGTGCGCCACTCACCCGGGGCGAACGGCGGCCGCCAGAGGCGCAGCAGGCTTCCCCGCGCGGCCAGTTCCCGCGCCCGCACCGACTCCCGGGTCCGGATCTCCGCCACCTCCTCCTCGGAGGTGCCCTCCGGAACAGCGGTCACCATGTCGACCAGGAACTCCATGCGTGGCTCTCCTCATCACGGCAGCCCCCTCCGACACCGCAGACCCTAACGCCGGAACCGGACCGCCCGGCGGTCACACCCGGGCACGGCGCGGCTCGGTGCGGTGACGGCCTCCACCGCCACCGTGCCGGGCGCGTCGGGGTGCGCCGGGCGGGCGGCGGGCCGGCGGGGGAGAATGGAGCCTCCGGATCCGGGCAGGTGGTGACGATGCCAGCGTGGCGTCTGCGCGACTATCACGACGACGACCTGGACCAGGCGATCCAGATCTGGGACCAGACCCGCCAGGCCGACGACGGGGATCCGGCGTTCTCCGTCTCCGAGGCGATGGCCGCGGGCCAGTCCGGCCGGACGGCGGTGGTCGCGGTGGTCGGCGACGAACTGGCCGGCATGGTGGCGGCGCAGGCGAACGGTGAGCGGGCGTGGATCCTGCTCGTGGCACTGGCGTCCCGGTGGCGCAACCGGGGGATCGGCAGCGCCCTGCTCGCCGAGCTGGGAAAGCGGCTGCGGGCACTGGGCGTGCGCCGGATCGGCGCCCTGCTGCCGGCCTCCGCCACCGGCGCGAAGGCCCTGGAGAACTCCGGCTACCTGCCGCGCGACGGCCTCACCTACTACGAACGGCTGGAGCCGCCCGAAACCGCCAACGCCGACGTGATCGCGAGCCTGGGCGGACTGATGCTGCCCCCGGGCCGCTGGGAGGCGATGGCGGGCATGGAGCGGGAGAAGCAGGTCGTCGAACGCCGGATCGTGCTGCCGCTGACGGAACCCGCGCTGGCCGACCGCTACGGCGTCGCGCCACCGAAGGCGGCCATTCTCTTCGGCCCGCCCGGCACCGGGAAGACCAGCTTCGCCAAGGCCGTCGCCTCCCGGCTGAACTGGCCGTTCGTGGAGCTGTTCCCGTCCCGGCTGGCGGCCGACACCGATGACGGCCTGGCCGCCGCGCTGCGGGACGCCTTCGCCGAACTCGCCGGGCTGGACGCGGTGCTGGTGTTCATCGACGAGGTCGAGGAGATCGCCGGGACACGCTCGGGCCACGCCGTCGACGCCAGCCACGGGGTGACCAACGAACTGCTCAAGCTCATCCCCGGTTTCCGCGAGCACGACGCCCGGCTGCTGATCTGCGCCACCAACTCCGTACGCTCCCTCGACCAGGCCTTCCTGCGCCCGGGCCGCTTCGACTACGTCATCCCGATCGGGCCGCCGAATCCGGCGGCCCGGAAGGCGATCTGGGTCCGGTACCTCGGGGCGTCCGCCGAGGTGGTGGACGTGGACGAACTGGTGCGGGCCAGCGAGCTGTTCACCCCGGCCGACATCGAGTTCGCCGCCCGCAAGGGCGCGCAGACGGCGTTCGAACGTGAGGTCGTCCACCGCCGTGGCGAGCCGGCCACCACCGAGGACTATCTCACCGCGGTCGCCGACACCCGGCCGACCCTCACCGCCCAGGCGATCCAGGAGTTCACCGAGGACATCGAGACCCGCAGCCGCCTCTGACCCCGCCGGGCCGCCCGGCGGGGCCCCACCGCCTCGTGGCCGGAGCCGGGTGGTGTCCTCCCGGTTCGGTCCTGGCGATGCCGCCGATTCACTGCGCTCGGTGGGGTGAAGACCGCACAGAGCCTCGCGGCCTCGCTTGCCGACCGCGATCCAGCCGGCGAGGCCTCGGACCTGTTCGACAGTGGGTGGCCGCTCGCGTTCCATCGGCGCTTCCTGCCTGCCTTGGGCCTGACGGATTCCGTCATCGAGGACCGGCGCGCCGCCCTTCCCGAGGCGGAGAAGAACGACCTTCTGCTGCGCCTTGCACGTACTTGCTGCGGGGGAGGGGAGCGTGGCCATCCGCTGTCCCGGTGGCGCCGAACAGCACAAAAAAAGATGCCCCGAAGCGAATCGCTTCGGGGCATCTTGCCTTTTCAGGCCTTTGTGGCCAGGGCCGGGGTCGAACCGGCGACCTTCCGCTTTTCAGGCGGACGCTCGTACCAACTGAGCTACCTGGCCGTACTGCACCGTCTCTTGCGAGACGAGCGATCCCGACGGGACTTGAACCCGCGACCTCCACCTTGACAGGGTGGCGAGCTAACCAACTGCTCCACGGGACCTTGTGTGGTGTGACACCACTAGGTCTTGCGGTACTGCACTGTACTACGGTACTGCGTGCCCCCAACGGGATTCGAACCCGTGCTACCGCCTTGAAAGGGCGGCGTCCTGGGCCACTAGACGATGAGGGCTTGCGGCCTGTCCCGCTGTTTCCAGCGCTCGGGGACGTCGAGAAGCATATGGGATGTCGGGCGGATCGCCAAAACGGGTTTCGGCCAGGTGGGGCGAGGGTCCCGGGGCGGGGCGGTCAGGACCAGCCGAGCTCGTCGAGCTCGTGGTCGTCGAAGCCGAAGTGGTGGGCGACCTCGTGGATCACCGTGGTGCGGACCTCGTCGACCACCTGCTCACGGGTCTCGCACTGCCGCAGGGTCGGGCCCCGGTAGACGAGGATCCGATCGGGCAGGACGCCCGCGTACCACTCGCCGCGCTCGGTGAGCGGGGTGCCCTCGTAGAGGCCGAGGAGTTCCGGGTCGGCGGGGTCGGGCTCGTCCTCGACGAACACCGCCACGTTGTCCATCATCGCCGCGAGCTGGGGGGGAATCTGATCGAGGGCGTCACTGACCAGCATCTCGAACTCTTCCCGGGTCATCTCCACCGGATCATTGTCGGGTCTGCGGTGACGGTGTGCCAGGTGGCCGGGGCCGGTGTTTGATGGGCCCATGGCGACCTCGGACGACACGGCGAGGGCGCGGCCCGGGGCGGTGGCACCACGCCGGCCCCCGGTGCTGCGCGGGCAGGGGCCGGTGGTGGCGGTGGTCGCGGCGGGCGGGGCGCTCGGCGCGTCGGCCCGGTACGGGGCCGCGCTGCTCTGGCCGAACGGGCCGGCGCAGTTCCCGTGGGCCACGCTGGTGGTGAACGTGCTCGGCTGCGCGGTGATCGGCGTCTTCCTGGTGGCGATCACCGAGGGACGGCCCGCGCATCCGCTGCTGCGGCCGTTCTTCGGGACCGGGGTGCTGGGCGGGTTCACCACGTTCTCCACGTACGCGGTGGACATCCGGCGGCTGGTCGGGGAGGGGCGTCCGGGGGTCGGGCTGGCGTACCTGGGGCTGACGCTGCTGGCGGCGCTGGCCGCGGTGTGGGCGGCGGCCGCCGTGACGCGCCGTCTGATCCGGCGGGGCACGGGGGAGCCGCGAGGGGAGCAGGGGTGAACTGGCTGCTGGTGGTGGCCGGAGCGGTGGTCGGCGCGCCGCTGCGGTACCTGACCGACCGGGCGGTGCAGGCCCGGCACGACTCGGCGTTCCCGTGGGGCACCTTCGCCGTGAACGTGGCCGGCAGCCTGGTGCTCGGGCTGGTGGCGGGCGCGGTGGCGGCGGGCGCGGCGTCCTCGCACGTCCAGCTGCTGCTCGGCACCGGGTTCTGCGGGGCGCTGACCACGTACTCGACCTTCTCGTACGAGACGCTGCGGCTGGTCGAGGGCGGGGCCGGCGGTTACGCGCTCGCCAATGTGGCGGGCAGCGTGGTGGCGGGCCTGGCGGCGGTGTACGCGGGGACGGGGCTGGCCTCGGCGCTCTGGGGGTAGGGCCCGGCCGGGGAGGGGGCCGGGGCGTCGGCGTTGCGCCGGGTGGATGGTGTCCGCCGCTTCCTGCCGCGCTGCCCGTGTCCCGGTGGCCCGCGCGCGCGTTGGGCACCGAAAGTGGCCGTGCGCAGCGGGCGGCCGGGTGGGGCGTAGAGAGGGAGCTCGGTGGTTTCGGTGCGGGAGGTGGCGGTCCGGCGGACGGATCCGCGGGCGACGGCCGTGCGGACAGGTGTGGTGCGGGTCGCGGCGGCGCTGGCGGCGGCCGGACTGGGACTGACCGGGTGCATGTCGGTGGGGTCGGGTGCGGACGAGAAGCGCGGCGCGGTGCCGGTCGGGGCGGTCGGGGCGTCCGGCAAGCCCACCGGCGGGGCGTCGGCCACGCCGGGTGCCGTCGGTCACCAGGGCGGTGCCTCGGGGCGTGCGGAGCGTCCCGGGGGCTTGCAGGGCGCGAACGCGCCGGGCGTGAGCCTGGCCCCGATGTCCGGCGATGGGGCGCCCGGCGTGAACGGCGCTCCCATCGATGCGGCGCCCGTACCGGACGCCGCCCCGGGTGGGGCCGCGCCCGGCGCGAACGGCGCGGCCGGGGGCGTGAGTGCCAGCCCTCCACCTCATCCGGGGGCCGGTTCGGCAGCCGGCGGGTCGACCGGCGGCGCGGGCGGCTCCGACGGCACGGGCGGCGGCACCGGCGAGGGGCGGTCCGGCGGCGGTACGGCGAGCACCCCGGCGGCGAGCCCGACCGGGGGGCCCGCCACGCCGCCCGGTGCCGGGCACACCTCGCCCGCCTCGACCGTCCCACCGGGGCCGGGGCCGTCGCCCAGCAGCTCCGGATCCTCGGCCCCGAGCCCTGGCGCGGGTGGGCACTAATGGTCTGGCCAGGGCATTTGCCTCTGATCCCCAGGTTCGTCTATGGTGGTAGATCGTTCGTTTGATTCATTTGACTGGCGCCCTATCCCCATCTGGCGCCCTTGGCGCGTTCCGGCGATCCGTGGCTGACCGCATAGAGGCGGTTGTGAAACAGAACCCGGACTTTGGCGCGTGCCACTTCCGGAAGGTTTTGCATGTCTCTCGTTGACGACGCCCGCTTCGCCATGCCTGCGAGCGAGTCCGCCGCCGATGTCACCACCGAATCCACCACCGACGCGGTCGAGGTCGAGCTGATCGACGACGCCGCCGAGGCCACCGACGCCGCCGAGGTCGAGACCGACGAGGTCGCGGCCGAGGAGGACGCCGAGCCCACCCTCACCTTCGGCGACCTGGGCCTGCACGACGACGTCGTGCGTGCCCTCGCCAAGCGCGGTGTCACCACCCCGTTCCCGATCCAGGCCGCGACCATCCCGGACGCCCTGGCCGGCAAGGACGTCCTGGGCCGCGGCCGCACCGGCTCCGGCAAGACCCTCAGCTTCGGCCTGCCGCTGCTGACCCGCCTCGCCGACGGCGAGCGCACCAAGCCCAAGCACCCGCGCGGCCTGATCCTCGTCCCGACCCGCGAGCTGGCGATGCAGGTCGCCGACGCCCTGGAGCCGTTCGGCTCGGTGCTCGGCCTCAAGCTGAAGGTCGTCTGCGGCGGCACCTCGATGTCGAACCAGATCTACGCGCTGGAGCGCGGCGTCGACATCCTCGTCGCCACCCCCGGCCGTCTGCGGGACCTGATCAACCGTGGCAGCGCCAAGCTCGCGGACGTCCGGACCGTCGTGCTCGACGAGGCCGACCAGATGGCCGACATGGGCTTCCTGCCCGAGGTCACCGAGATCCTCGACCAGGTGCCGGCCGGCGGCCAGCGCCTGCTGTTCTCCGCCACCCTGGAGAACGAGATCGACACCCTGGTCAAGCGCTACCTGAAGAACCCGGTCACCCACGAGGTCGACCCGTCGGCCGGCGCGGTCACCACCATGACCCACCACATCCTCGTGGTGAAGCCCAAGGACAAGGCGCCGATCACCAACGCGATCGCCGCCCGCAAGGGCCGCACGATCATCTTCGTCCGCACCCAGATGGGCGCCGACCGCGTCGCCGAGCAGCTCATCGAGGCCGGCGTGAAGGCCGACGCGCTGCACGGCGGCATGACCCAGGGCGCCCGTACCCGCGTCCTCGGCGACTTCAAGGACGGCTACGTCAACGTCGTCGTCGCCACCGACGTCGCCGCCCGCGGCATCCACGTCGACGGCATCGACCTGGTCCTCAACGTGGACCCGGCCGGCGACCACAAGGACTACCTGCACCGCTCCGGCCGCACCGCGCGGGCCGGCCGCTCCGGCGCCGTCGTCACCCTGGTGCTGCCGCACCAGCGCCGTGGCGTCTTCCGCCTGATGGAGGACGCGGGCGTCGACGCCTCGCGTCACATCCTCGACCACGCCTTCGACGCCGAGGTCGCCAAGATCACCGGCGCCCGTTCGCTGATCGAGGTCCAGGCCGAGAGCGCGGCCGGCATCGCCGGTGCCGCCGAGCGCGAGCTCGCCGACATGACCCGCCAGCTGGAGCGCGCGCAGCGCCGCGCCACCGAGCTGCGCGAGGAGGCCGACCGCCTGTCCGCGCGTGCCGCGCGCGAGCGGGCCGAGCTGGGCATCGAGGACGAGGCGCCGGCCGCCGAGACCACCGAGGCCACGGACGAGGCGGCCGCCGCCGCGCCGGTGGCGACGGAGGAGCGCACCCCCGCGTACCGCGAGGCCCGCAACGAGCGTCCGTCGTTCAACCGCGACCGTGACCGCGATGACCGTGGTGGTCGTTCGGGTGGTTTCGACCGCGAGCGTTCGGGCGGCTTCAACCGTGACCGTGACGACCGTGGTGGCCGTTCGGGTGGCTTCAACCGTGACCGCGATGACCGTGGTGGTCGTTCGGGTGGTTTCGACCGCGAGCGTTCGGGCGGCTTCAACCGTGACCGTGACGACCGTGGTGGCCGTTC
>NZ_JBIVMI010000025.1:0-85370 GCF_044753005.1 Kitasatospora sp. NPDC088548 | reverse complement strand
GTCGGGTGGCTTCAACCGTGACCGCGATGACCGTGGTGGTCGTTCGGGTGGTTTCGACCGCGAGCGTTCCGGTGGCTTCAACCGTGACCGTGACGACCGTGGTGGCCGTTCGGGTGGCTTCGGCGACCGTCCGGCGCGCTCCTTCGGTGACCGTCCGGCCTTCGGCCGGGACCGTGACGAGCGCGGTGGCAGCAGCAGCCGTCCGTTCGCCCGCCGTGACGACCACCGCTCCGGCGGCCGTCCGCAGGCCTCCGGTGGCTTCAACCGTGACCGTGACGACCGTGGTGGCCGTTCGGGCGGCTTCGACCGCGAGCGTTCGGGCGGCTTCAACCGCGACGACCGCAAGCCGCGCTGGAAGAACTGACATCGCGTATCCGATGTCGCGTAGCGCGTAGCTGACGCACTGCGGGCCCGCTCCACCTCGGTGGGGCGGGCCCGTTGGCGTTCCGGCCCCGGCGGGCCGTTGTTCTGCCGGTGAGAATAACCTGTGGCGCCGGGTGCGGGGTGTCCCGTACGGTCGCGGGCATGAGCAGCAGACTGCACGACGTGGCGGTGGTGAACGAGGGGATCGCCGAGCGGGGGAGCTACCGGGCGGCCGGGGGCGAGCTCGTGGAGGTGGCCGACCGGCTGGCGGTGGCCAGGGCGGGGACGGTGTCGTACGCCCCGGCGGAGCTGGACGCGCTGGTGCGGGCCGGTGCCCCCGGGCCCGGTCCGGCGGCCGGTGAGGGGGCGGTCGAGGTGACGGCCGAGGGCAGCATGGAGGCCGCCCGGCGGCTGGTCGGAGCCGGGGCCGGCCCGGTGGGGGTGCTCAACTTCGCCTCCGCGCGGAACCCGGGCGGCGGCTATCTGCGCGGCGCCCGCGCCCAGGAGGAGGACCTCTGCCGCAGCGCCCTGCTGTACTCCTGCCTGCTGGAGGCGCCGGACTACTACGAGGCGCACCGGGTCTCCACCGACCTGCGGTACAGCCACCGGGTGATCGTCTCACCCGGCGTGCCGGTGATCCGGGACGGGCGGGGCGAGCTGCTGGCGCGGCCGTACCCGGTCACGTTCCTGACCTCGCCCGCGCCCAACGCCGGTCAGCTGGAACGGCGTTCGGCGGGGGTGGACGTCCGGGGCGTGCTCGCCGAGCGGGCGGAGCGGGTGCTCGCGGTGGCCGCCCGGCACGGGATACGCGCGCTGGTGCTGGGGGCGTGGGGCTGCGGGGTGTTCCGCAACGACCCGGTACAGGTGGCGGAGGCCTTCGAGGGCGCGCTGGCGCGGTACGGCGCGGCCTTCGAGCGGGTGGTGTTCGCGGTCTGGGACCGCACGCCCGTCTCGGCGAACCGGGCCGCTTTCGAGGCCCGGTTCGGCGCGGCCGGGTCCTGAGGGCAGCCGGTTCCCCTACGGCCTGTGCCGTCCCCGTACGGTCAGCGCTTGCGCGTGATCAGGGCGGTCGCGACGGTGGAGGCGGCGGCGACGACCCCGGTGACGGCGAAGACGGACGGCCAGGCGCCGATCTTCTTCGCCAGCGGGTGCGAGCCGCCGAACGCCGCCACATACAGCCCGGTCAGCGCGGCCGCGGTGGCCGGGCCCGAGCGGTGGTGCCACTGCGCGGCGGCTCCGGCACCGGCCACCGCCAGCACCGCGCCGCCCAGTTCACGCCGGCCGCTCCAGCGGGCGACGCCGTAACCGCCCACCAGACCGCTCGCCGCGGTGAGCGCGGCCGGTGCCGCGGCCGAGAGCACGTTCGGGACCTTCGCCATCCTCGACTCCACTCCTCAGATCCACCGGGCCGTCCGCACACCTGCCGACCGGCCCACTCCTCCCGACCATAACCCGACATCTCCCGACCGTCGGACGGGCCCCGGCCCCCGGGCGACAAGGCCTAGCGGAACGCCTGCTCGAACGACCGGGCCTCGGCCGCCCCCGCCAGCCGGGCCCCGGCCTCGGCCGGTGTCAGCACCCGTTCCAGCCGCAGATCACCGGGGACCTGCTGGATGAACCGCCCGGCCGACCAACTGCGCTCGTACGGCTGCGGGTCCAGCACCAGGGTGCGGACGCCGTCGACCACCGGGATGTCGTCGGGCGTGCCCTCGTTCCAGATCCAGGACCCGTCCGGCGCGACCAGGTTGAACGAGCCGAACGCGGTGAGCCGGCGCCCGTCCGGCACCTCGGTGCGGCAGAGCGCGACGACCTCCGGGTCCGGGCGGGTGCCCGGCAGGTGGCCGCCGCCGATCAGCACGTCCGCGAGCAGCGTGTGCAACTGGAAGTTGTCGCTCAGCCCGTCCATCCGCAGCAGGTACCCGGTGCCGGTGGGCCGGTCCAGCACCAGCAGCGGTTCGTCGTCGAGCGTCCTCGCCAGGTGGACCAGGCACTTGAGGTCGTGCCGGCCACCGCTGTACCGGTCGGCCAGTTCGACCAGGACGTCCGTCACCCCGGACGCCCGGGCCGAGGTGCGGACGGCGGCGTACGAGTACACCGCGAACGAGGCCATCTGCCAGAGGTGCAGCGTCCACCAGCCGATGACGGCCCGCTGGGCGTGCCACTCGTCCAGGCGGTCCGGGTCCTCGATCCGTCCGAGGGCTTCGGCCGGGTTGTCCCGGTCCGGGTCGGGCAGCTCGCCGCCGTCCGTCTCCTGCCAGCGCTCCACCAGCAACTGCGCGGCGCCGAGCGCTTCGCGCAGCCCGGCCAGCACGTGATCGGCGCAGGCCACCGGGTCGGCGCCGCGCTCCACGCACGCGCCCACCATCATCGCCAGCCGCGACCGGGGGAACGGCGGAGTGTCCGGCAGCAGGGTGGCCAGCTGCGGACCGACCGCCGCCGACTCGCGGGGCCCGGCAGGCCCCAGCAGGCCGCCCACCAGCCGGAGCGCGTCGCCGAAGCGCTCGTCGTCGGCGGCTTCGACCGCCGCCGCCAGATCGGCCACCGCCTCGTCGAGGGTCGGCTGCTGACGGTCCGACGGGTCGGCGGACCCGCCGTGCGAGGGATTTCGGTCGGACACCATTCGCCGCAGCATAGGCGCCCCGTCGGACACCCGGCAGCGGGGGCTCTGTCGGACCCTGGTGGGACACTCCCACCGTGACTGACCATGTGATCGCGGACGGCCTGTACCGGGTGCGCAACGTCGGCAGCGGTCTGCTGCTGGAGGTCGCCGACGGCAGCCGCCGCAGCGGCGCCAAGGTCCAGCAGGGCGAGGACAGCGGCTCCGACGCCCAGCTCTGGCGCCTCACCGCCGTCCATCCCGGCGGTGCCCTCCACCACTTCGAGAACGTCGCCAGTGGCAAGCGACTCGACGTCACCGGCGCCTCCCCCGACAACGGCACGCTCATCCAGCAGTGGTCGGCCAACGCCTTCGGCGCCCAGGAATGGCTCCTCGAACACCACCTCGACGCCCCCGGCACCTACACCCTCACCAGCTTCATCAGCGGCAAGCCCCTCACCGTCCGCGACGCCGCCACCACCGCCGGCGCCCCGGTCCACCAGTGGGAGGACACCGACTCGCCCTCCCAGTGGTGGCTGCTCGAACGCCAGGGGTAGCGCGGGGAGGGCCTCACCCCTCACCCCTCACCCCTCAGGCCGAGAGCCTCAGGCCGAGAGGTTGGCGCGCAGGGCGGCGAGGTCGTCCTCGGTGGCGCCGTGGGCGCGGAGGTAGTCAGGGACGGAACCGTGCCGGTCCCGGATCCAGGCGAGGGACGAGGCGAGGAGGGGAGCGGAGATGGGGCGGGAGACGCGTTCGGTACCGGTCTCGTCGAGATAGGGGGTGGGGCCGTCGAGGAGGCCGAGGCCGGCGTTGGAGAGCAGGAAGTCGGCGGTGATGTCGGCGTCGGAGGCCCCGAGGAGGGACTGCAGGACGGCGATGGTCAGGCCGGTACGGTCCTTGCCGACGGCGCAGTGGACGACCGCCGACAGGGTACCGGGGTCGCCGAGCCGGCGGACGATGGCGACCAGCGAGGGGCCGGCGGTCCCGGCCATGAAGGGGTAGAGCTCCTCCTGGTCCTCGGGCCAAGGACGGTCGACGTCCTCGCGGTTGGCGGGCAGGGTCGGGACGTGCAGGGTCTCGTGTTCGAGGCCGTGGTACAGGTCGGGCCAGACGTCGAGCTCGACGGGGCTGCGCAGGTCGATCACGGTGCGCAGGCCGAGGGCCTTGAGACGCTGAGCGCCCTCCGGGGTGAGGGTGTGGAAGGACCCGGAGCGGTAGAGCACGCCCCGGCGCAGGGCGCCGACACCGCCGGCGTCGCGGAAGTTGCGTACGCCGGGGATGTCGAGGAAGGCGGACGGCAGGTCGGTGGCACGGTCCGGCAGGTCGTCGGTCATGGCGTCCACCGTACGGGCGCGGGGTGGGCGGGGGAAGGTCGTTCGGGGAGCCGGACCGACGGCGGGGACGACGGCAGGGGTGGGATCAGCGCCCGCCGGCGATGTCCAGGAAGGCGCCGGTGGTGTACGAGGAGGCGGGCGAGAGCAGGAAGAGGATCGCCTCGGCGACCTCCTCCGGCTGTCCGCCGCGCCGCATCGGCAGGTTCGGGGCGACCCGGTCGACCCGGCCGGGCTCGCCGCCGAGCGCGTGGATGCCGGTGTGGATCAGGCCGGGGCGGACGGCGTTGACCCGGATGCCCTCGGCGGCGACCTCCAGTGCCAGCCCGCGGGTCATCGAGTCGACGGCGCCCTTGGCGGCCGCGTAGTCCACGTACTCGTTGGGCGAGCCGAGCCGGGAGGCGGCCGAGGAGACGTTGACGATGGCGCCGCCCTGCCCGCCGTGCCGGGTCGACATCCGGCGGACGGCCTGCGCCGCGCAGAGGAACGGGCCGGTGATGTTGGCGGCCCAGATCCGGTTGAGCCGGTCCTCGTCCACCTCCTCCAGCCGGCACTGCTTCTCCAGCGTGCCGGCGTTGTTCACCAGAGCGGTGAGCGGGCCCAGTTCGGCGTCCACGGTGGCGAACAGCCGCTCCACCTCGGCGGTACGGGTGACATCGGCCCGTACGGCGACGGCCGTGCCGCCCTCGGCCCGGACGGCCGAGACGACGGAGGCGGCGGAGGCCTCGTCGGTGCGGTAGTTGACGCAGACCCGGTAGCCGCGCCGCCCGGCCAGCAGGGCGGTGGCGGCGCCGATGCCGCGTCCGGCACCGGTGATGAGAACGACCTCGGGGCGGGCGGAGCCAGGAGTGGAGTCCATGGCCGCAACAGTACCCAGAGCGTCGCGGTCGATCCACGGTCCGGCCCTCCGCCCGGAATTCGTTCGCGCGGCGCGGCCCGCTCCGGGCAGACTCCACGGAACGACCCCCGGGGCCGGCGGCCAGGGCCGTCCGCCCCGGCGGACAGCAGCCCAGCCCAGCCCCGCCCCGACGAGAGAGGAGAGCCCCGTGGTACCCGCACCCGGCACCGCCCTGCTCGTCGGCGTCGTCGGCTCGACCGCGTACGGCTTCGCCCAGGCCGGCTCCGACATCGACCGGCTCGGCCTGTTCGCCGCCCCGACCGAGGACTTCCACGGCCTGCACCGTCCGGCCGAGTCCCAGGTCACCACCGACCCCGACGTCACCCTGCACGAGGCGGCCAAGTGGTGCCGTCTGGCGCTCACCTGCAACCCGACCGCCTTCGAACTCGTCTGGCTGCCGGACGACCTGTACGAGGTGCGCGGCCCGCTCGGCGAGGAACTGATCGCGATACGCCGTTCCTTCCTGAGCGCCAAGGCCGTGCGGACGTCCTATCTCGGCTACGCCGACCAGCAGTTCCGCAAGCTGCTGACCCGCGACACCACCGACCCGGTGACCCGCCGCCGGGCCGCCAAGCACGCCCGGCACCTGGTCCGGCTGGTCGAACAGGGCGTCCGGCTCTACGAGACGGCCGAGAACGTCGTCCGCCTCCCCGACCCGGACCGGGTCCGCGACCTCGGTGAGCGCATCGCGGACCACCCCGCCACGGCCGAGGCCCTGCTCGCCTCGGCCGCCGAACGCCTCGCCCGCCCCGGCGTCCTCCCGCCGGCCCCCGACCCCCGCCCCGCCGAGGCCTGGCTCCGCCGCGTCCGTGCCGCCCACTACACCCCGCCCACCACCTGACCCCGCCCGCTCCGCCCACCACCCCCCGGCGCGCCCGCACAATCCACTGGCGGAGCCCTGGGTCCCACCGGGTAGGATCACCGTGGCCCGCCCCACACGGGGCCGGGCCACGGGCCGCTAGCTCAATTGGCAGAGCTGCGGACTTTTAATCCGTAGGTTCAGGGTTCGAGCCCCTGGCGGCCCACGGCGAAGCCCAGGTCAGATACCATCTGACCTGGGCTTTTATCATTTCTGAGGCAAGCAGCACTGGGTTCCCCGAGGGTGCTATATGTCCGATCCGTCCACCTGCGGGGACAGCGCCCCCTCGTTGCCCCCAAATCGCCCCCGAAGTTGCCCCGCGTCAGCTCCCCTGCCAAGTGAGAGAGTTGAGGCGGCTTCCTGGGTTTGGTGTGGAGTCGGAATTGAAGACCTTCGGATTATTCTGAAGCCGAAGCGGGCGCACGGCCGTCGGTGTCCCGCGCTGATGGTGTACCGCTGTGCCCTCTGGCAGTGCACCATCCCCAAGCCTCGAACCCCATGACCGACGCGGCGTCCGCCCCGCAGCTCATTACGGCCGCCAGACGGTCGGCGATCTGGCCTACTTCGCATGAGCTATGAAAGGCCGCCCCTGCTAGGCGCCGCCAGATGCCGGGCCGAACTGGCATGATCACACCCCAGCCCGCCACCACCAGCCCCTGGTCCCGTTCCGCCCCCACCCAGTGCCACCGGTCGCCGCGCCCGTCCAGGTCATCGGTGCCTCGGTGCCATCAGCGACCTCGATCTACGACCAGCCGGTCACCGAGCTCGGCAACCCCTTCCTCGACCCTCTGCTCCGAACTGCTCCTCCTGCAGGGTGCGAGTCATAGCTTCAAATCGTGCCCATCAGGCAGCAGGGCTCTCCTTCACGGTAGTTGAGCGCTTGCGAGGCATCAGGGCCTTCACCCGAGGCAGTCGATGGATCGCGGTGGCGCCAGCAGCCCGGGGGGCTGGCGGCGCCACCGGACACGACCTGATCGGCGGCGTCGCGATGCCTTGCCCGGGTCTCCACTGGAACATCCCGCCCATGGCGCCATGTTTGGCAACGCGAAACCGGATGTCTTGTGACCTGGGCATCTGTACAGGTGGACAGCTTTGCGGTTTGAAACGACATGTGCCATGTTTCTAAATACTTGCGCCTTGTCATCTCGACATGCCATCCTGACGGCATGTCACCTGGGGCGAGAACAGAGAAGCTGTGCTGGCAGAGCATTCGATCCGTCGCGCTTGCGCACAAGCTCGTGCCCGATGCGCCCGGCATCTACGCCTACTCGGAGCTCGCCGAGTTCCACGGCCTGGCTGTGGAGCACCACTGGATATACGTCGGCCAGGCGCTGTGCCTGCCAGCAAGACTGGCCCGCCACCAGGTCCGTACCGAGTCCAACAGGCAACTCAGAGACTGGCTGCACCGACCCGGCGAGAGGCAGCTCTGGTACGCAGAAGTTGACCACGCCGATCTCGACCGGGTGGAGCGGGACTTGATCGCCCGTCTCCAGCCCCGCTTTAACCGGACGCGCTACCTGCAGCACGTCCAGTCTGTCTAGCACCACGATCCCCGCAGATATCCAGGAGAGCGCATGGACACCCGTTCCGCATCCGACCTTGCCGCAGAGATGGAGGAGCTAACGGGACTCCGCGAACGGCAGATCAACATGATCGCCCGCTTCCTCGACGACTCGATTGCCCGGGACGACGCCCTGTTCGTCGAGGTGGCGCAGATGGGGGGCAGCCCCTCCTACATCGCCTCGGCCTCTCTGGAGTGGATCCGTAACCAGGTCAGCCTGGCGAACACCATGCCGCTGCTCAAGAAGAGCATCGACCCGGAGACGGGGAAGCTGCGGATCGACGAGGAGAGCATCGAAGTCATCTCGCAGCGAGCGATCGACTGGTCCCGGGAGTCCGTGCTCGCCAAGTACCTCATCGAGCGCGATAACCACAAGTTCCCGCCGATCCTCGTCGTCCTCAGCCAGCCGTGGGTCGACGACACCGAGAGCGACATGTGGGACGAGGACGGATGCGCGAAGGAGACCTCCGCGACCTTCCGTGCCCTCGACGGACGCGGCCGTGTCGGCATGCTTGAACTCGGCCCGCTGACCCGCCTGTACGCCTTCGACGGTCAGCACCGTGTCATTGGGATCGACGCCGCGCTCAAGCTCATCACCTATGGCCGGCTGGACGTTCGAGACAAGGAGGGCAGGGTCAAGCGCGACGAGGTCCTCCTCCTCGACGCCATCGTCGCCGAGCACAATCTCGACGAGGCCCAGCTCCAGCAACTCGGCGCCGAGCGCATGGGAGTCGAGATCATCCCAGCCGTCCTGAAGGGGGAGTCCCGCGAGGACGCCCAGCGCCGAGTCCGGAGCATCTTCACGCACGTAAACAAGCAGGCATCCCCGCTCACCCCCGGTGAGGTCGCTCAGCTCGACGAAGACAACGGGTTCGCCATCGTTGCCCGACGCGTAGCCGTTGAACATCCTCTCTTCAAGACCGCCAAGAGTGCTGTCAACTTCAAGAACAGCACGATCTCCAAGCGCTCGGCCCACATCACGACCCTCCAGACCTTGACGGAGATGGCAAAGGGCTACCTGCTCGCCGACAACCACTACAGCGACTGGGAAGCCAAGGGTCGCGAACTCGCACGCCGGCCAAGTGATGCAGAACTTCTGAAGGGCCGGTCGGACTTCGCACAGCTCTGGGACTACGTCAACGAGATGCCTACGTTCCAGGCCATCAACCGTGGCGAGTCCGCCTCGCGGTTCCGCCGCTTCGGACACGAGGTGGAGCGAGGAAGCGGCGGCGGAAAGGGACACCTCCTCCTCAGGCCGGTGGGCCAGCAAGCAATGGCCCAGGCTGTGGGACTGCTTCGCGCCGAAGGCATGCATCTCGACGACATCTTCAGCAAGCTCCACGTGCTCGACAGTCGGGGTGGCCTGAAGCTGGACTCCGTAGAGAACCCGTGGTGGGGAGTCCTGTACGACTTCAACGGCCAACGAATGAGCATCAAGGGGCGGGACACCGCTGTAAAGATCTTCCGCCACCTGGTGGCTGGCCTGCCGACGGAGAAGGAGCGGCGCGCCCTGCGTGAACTGCTCGCCGACGCACGTCTCGTTGGCGAGCACGAGTACCGCGACTACTCGGGCGAGGTCGTCCAGCGGAACAAGATCGGCCTGCCCGCCCAGATCTGACGAGATCTCGTCAATATGCTCACGGAGGGCGCGCCCCTCTTCCTGAGAGGGGGCGCCCGTCGAAGCTGGAAGCCGAGCCGCAGCCTCGGTAGCCGCTGGGTGTCCGTGAGTACTCCGAAATGGCTTCAGGTCGAGCCTGATTGAAGTGGCGCAAAAAATCTCGCGCGATCGTGAGGGTAGATCGCGTGAACAAGTCCCATAACAGGTAGAGCAGTTAAGCCACGAGCAGCGAGTGGCGCTTCGTATGCTGGAACCACCTGCTGATGTCGGGGTCGACCACACGGCGACGCCAGCCAAAGGGACAGCGGGCTACAACCGAAGAGGGCCTGACGCATGGCCGTCAGGTACCGGAAGGGCATTAGATGCCTCAGCTCAACGAGGCACGCCAGAGCGTGCTTCGCCGCCTGTACGACATGCACCACCGAGGAGCCCAGGACGTTCAGCGTCTGGAGGTCCTCGACACCGCGCTCAGCCTGACGCTCGGCGAGCGCCGCGCGGCCGACTGTCCCAAGTTCCTGCTGCGCAACGTACTCCGTGACGCCAAGCGGACCCACGATCGAGCGGCGATGGCCGCTCGCGAGTCG
The DNA here is from genome assembly GCF_044753005.1 of Kitasatospora sp. NPDC088548. Classification (NCBI taxonomy): domain Bacteria; kingdom Bacillati; phylum Actinomycetota; class Actinomycetes; order Kitasatosporales; family Streptomycetaceae; genus Kitasatospora; species Kitasatospora sp. NPDC088548. The sequence goes on along the minus strand of NZ_JBIVMI010000025.1, from coordinate 75,560 downwards.
GCCGCAGTACTACCTCTCCCTGACGCTCATCGCCGGCGGACCTACCAGCTCCAGGCGGATGGCACCAAGACCGTTGAGCTGGTCTCGCACGACACCCCAGAGGAACGCGCGCTGGTGGGCGAGACCCTTCAGGAACTCGAGTCCTACGCTCGTAATCTTGGTCGGCACGGCCTGACCTGCTGGGCGGGACTGCTGGCAGGGCGGACCGCTACCGAAACGGCCGCTGGCGCAGGAGTCTCGATCGCTACGGTCGAACGAGCCTGGAAGAGCATCCGGACACACGCGCGTTGCCTCCTGCTGGCCAGCGGGTGATCGCATAGCCGTGGAGCTCGCTTTCCGCGGGGCTCCGTGGGGGGAAGGCGAACAGCGCCTCGCCTATCGCTTCACAGCAACTGTCCTGCGCCAACTGCTGCCTACCGGTGTGCTCGGAGCGTACTTGCTGCTCGATGCCAGCCCACCAACACCCGCTCCGATCTACATCGGCCGATCCGACTCCTGTCTACGGACCCGCCTAATCCGCCACCCACTGCTGGGGACCGCTACGCACTTCGCCTGGAGCCCCGCTCGCACGCCCCGGGGCGCCTACTGGTGCGAGTCCTACTGGTACCACCGGCTGCGTGGTGAGCAACTCTCGATCGCTAACCAGATACACCCCGCAACACCGGCTCACGCTGACTACCGGTGTGCGTTCTGCGCCGATGACTCGGCGGCTTGGCACCACGCTCTGAACACGAACCTGCTGAACTACAAGGAGGCACCCCATGACTGACACGAACCAGACGCCCGATGTCATCCCAGTGATGCTCAGCGGCCAGGCCCTCACCAGCCTGCGCGAGTCCGGCTACACGCTGTCGACCGCGATCGGCGAGGTCGTGGACAACAGCATCGAGGCGAACGCCAACACGATCCAGATCCTGATGGAAGAGACCACCAAGGGCCGCAAGAAGACCATCGACCGAGTGATCGTCATCGACGATGGCATCGGCATGGACGACAACATCCTGCAGCACTACCTGCAGCTCGGATACTCCACCCGGTTCATGTCCGACAAGACCATCGGCAAGTTCGGCATCGGAGCTAAACTGGCCGGCCTGAGCGTCGGGGAACGCATCGAGGCATGGTCCCGGGTTGCTGGAAGTGACCGAATCCGGCACGTGGTCTTCGACCTCCAGGATGCACGTAGCGCTGAGAATCGCGGTGAGCCGGTCGGTATCTACCCGCCGGACGATGAGCCGCTCCCCGCGCACCTGGAGCCGTACTTCCCCGAGGGCACCGGAACCCTGCTGATGTGGTCGAAGATCGACCGCGCGTCGAACGGCCGCGGCCAGAGCACCCCTGACGCCCTTCGGCTTGAACTGCAGAAGGAACTCTCCCGCATGTTCCGCGAGTTCCTGTACGGCGGTATCAAGATCGAGGTTGACACCGTCCGACTGTTCCCGCACGACCCCACGTTCCTTCGGGCTGGCTCCTGGGCCGATCACGTCCTCACCCGGGAGGCCGCTCGGGCGCAGGGCGCTCCCCGTGACCCCGACCTCCCAGACGATCACTTCCCCGGGCACATCTTCTTCAACGACTGGATCCCCGTCGAAGGAACGGACCACAAGGTGCGTGTGGTGATCACGCTCGCACCACGGGAGGTCGTCCGCCGTAGCGGCGTCGGCGGCGACGCCCTCGCGAAGACCCTGAGGATCCCTGACAACGAAGGCATGATCAGCTTCATGCGCCTCAACCGGGAGATCAGCTACACCGTCGTGCCGAAGCTGTTTCCGGGTGGGATCAAGACGCCCGACCGCTACATCGGCTTCGAGGTCCACTTCGATCCGACGCTGGACCGCATGATGGGGGTGCGCAACGTCAAGCGTGGCGCCGAGCCCTCGGACGAGCTTCGGAAAACCCTCCGGACCCTGGCGGAGCGCTGGATCCCCAATGCTCGTGCGGAGCTGCAGATCATCTGGGGGCAGATGGCCCGTGAGGAAGCCAAGGAGTCGGGCGAACATGCGCCCATCAACCAGGCGCTCACAGAAGCGGACCGATCACTGCCGAAGAGCCGGGTCAAGGAGGTCGTCTCGGAGGAGCAGCAGCTAGATCTCCTGGGCGAGCTGGCCCGGGACGCCGGCAAGCGGAGCGAGGAGGAACGCGCCGCATACGTGAAGAAGACCAAGGAGATGCCGTTCGTCATTGAGACGGTCGACTTCCCCGGCACCAACCTCTTCGAGATCACCCACGTGAACGGACAGTCGCTCATCCGTCTCAACTCGCGGCACCGCTTCTACAAGGAGATGTACGCCCCGCTGCGTGCCCTGTCACAGCAGGACCCCACAACAGTCACCCCGCACCAGGCCGCGGCCACCGCGCGAAGGGCTGCTGAGGCGATCACGCTCCTGCTGGTTGCCTATGCCCGCGCTGAAGCGCAGCATCCCGAGCCGGCGGAGCACTACGGAGATCTTCGGCAGTGGTGGGGCAACCTGACTGACCGGCTGATGTTCAAGGTGAAGGACGTCCTCGACTGATCAACCTGCGTCTGGCGGACCCCGTGCTTGTTGGGGGCCCGCCAGACGCACGTCACGCAGCGACCGTCATGACGAGATCCCGCACACTTTCAAGGTCCTTACGTCCCGCGAGGTACCCAATTCCACGGTGGAGGTGGACCGCCAGGGTACGGGAGACAGCCTCGTCGGTGGGCTCCTCACCATCCTGAAGACAGCGCGCCTTGATCAGTGCGAGGTAGATGTCGCCGTACTCGCTGCCGGCAAACGTCTTCCAGTCCATCGTAACGTTGGAATCTGCGACGATCTCCCGGACCAACGGTGTCGATGTGTCCTGCAGAGAGAACATCAAGGCCCAACGGCACAGGACATTCCAGTGCTTGATGCCTGTCACGCGCTTGAGACGGACCAGCTGGTCCTTGCCGGTCTGCGACAGTTTGATGTGATCAAGCGACATTCGGAACTCCGGTGGTCCAGAAGTAGCCCTTGTGGACTGTGGTCGTGAGCGCAGAGTCGTCATGGACGAGGGTGTAGGTGTGAGCAATCGACTTCTTAAGGCGGTTGTACAACTGCTCGTCGATCTCCTCGTCCGTTGACAGCAGAAGGACCTGGTCGTTGGCGTGCGGGAAGTACCGCTCCACCAGGTGCTCGCGGTGGTAGCTGTCGAGACGTCCCAGCGGTGTATCGATCACGCTCGGCAGTTCGTTGCCGGCTACACGAGCCACTCCCCAGAGAAGGGATACGGCAAGGAGCTGACGTTCCCCAGCGCTGAGTCGAGCACGGTCCAGGGGCTCACCATCGTTTCCGATGAGGTTCAGCGTGTACTTGTCGGTATCGATATTCAGGTCACGAATGAGGCCGGACTTCCGCATGAGCTTTCGGAGGCTCTCGAGGACGGCTACTTCAAGCTTGTCAATGCTCTCAGCGATGATCCCCGCCGCGTACCTCGCCAGCGTGTCTCGTGCGCGCTCCGTATAGTCCTCAAGGCGCTGCAACTCATTCGAGGTGCGCTCCTTCTTGGCGTTCTCCTTCTTCGCGCGGTCACGCGCGGTCTCGAGTTCAGCGCGTCGAGCCGTTGCCTCCTCCTGAGTCTCTGCTGCCCGCGCGATGAGGGCTTCAAGCGATCCGACCTTCAGGAGAGCTTCATCGCGGCTGTCCATCATCTCCTTGATGGCCGTGACGGCTGTCCCATGGTCCTTCTTGCCGGAGGTGGCGCTCGCGAGGAGCTCATCGACGGTGTCGCGCTCAGCAGACAGGGAATTGGCCCGCTTCACGAGATTCTTTGCAGCTGTCCAGCTCCCGGCCAGGCCCTGGTCAAGTGAGCTCAGTTGGACGAGCATGTCATGGGGGAGATTGAGCTGTCGCGGGGACAGGGCATCCTGGTTTCGGCGGTCGCGATCGGACTCCAGCTCGCGCGCGATATCCGATGCGGCGACGGCTGGCATGGCCTTCTCCAGAAGCTCGACCAGCCACTGGTCTCGCTTCTCCAACGCGTCCAGAACCTCTGCTGCCTGCATTGCGGCGTGCTCCCGCTGCGCGTGCTCGCGGACGGTGGAGAGCAGATCCTTCACAAGCAGAAAGGGAAGTGGGCCGCCTGCGACGGTCGTTCGCAGGTCATGGTCAATTTCTTGGATCTGCTTCTGGAGCTGCGTGCTCTGAGCGGTGAGCTCGGCGTGCCGCTCGAAGACAGCTCCGCCCTCCTTCTCAAACCGCTTCTGAGCGTCGCTTAGCGTGTTCTTGGCCTTTTCGAGCCGGGGGCTCAGTGAAGCCATGTCCTGCTTGGCCGAATCGACTCTCTGCTGCACAGCCTGCAGCTCAGCCTCGATACGTTCGATAACGTCCGAGGCTTTCTTGTCGGAGGTCCGCTCTTCCTCTGCGCGACGCTGGACGACCCGCAGGTCAGTTCGCAGCTGTTCGACCAGATCGACACCCAGCAATGACTGAACAGCAGACTTGATGACGTCGGCTGAGCGCTGATGGTCAGCCAAAGCCTCGATCTTCTCGCCGTCGAAGAAGAAAAGAGACGCCACATCTAGCGGAAGAATCTCTTCGACATGGTCAGTCCAGCCTTGGCTGAACATCCCGTTCGGATTCTTGCTGCCATCGAGATAGACCTGAAGGAACTCGCGAACCTTGTCGTCCTCGATTCGCCACCGCCTCTCTACCTTGTAGAGTCGCTCTTCACTGTCGACGACGATTGAGAATTCGACAGTGACGGAGGCGCCAACTTCAGGGTCGGCGGAACGGTTGATGCTGTCCCGGAGGTACTTTTGGTAGGAGCCTCGGGTGGACTGGGAACGCGAGCCGTAGAGTGCAAGTTGAATAGCCTCTAGCAGCGTGGTCTTCCCGCAGCCGTTCAGTCCGCCGATCAAAATGATCGGCTTGTTCTTCTTGGTGGCGAGAACCAGCGACTGCTCTCCGCGGTAAGCGCCAAAGTCCCGGAGGGTGATCTTACGCAGGTGCATTGGTGGTCTTCTCGCTCGCGTCCGTCGAGTTCTCTGTGGAGGGCTCGATTCCTAGGTTTTCAAGTTGGAAATCAAGGGCGTCCTGCGCGTCCTTGTAGTATCCCTTCTTGATTGCCTTCGCCAGGTTTTCGTAGAGCCCAGCCCGGCGACCCATCTTGCGGTAGTTCCGCTCAACACCCAGGAGTTCACGGAGAGTCGAGTAGTGGAGCTCGTCGCCATCGCACACCTGCTTCAGGATGGCCATGTTGTTGCCCTCTAGGGCGAGGTGGGCATCCACGGGGCGTCCCGGGAACTTCTCTCCTGTGATCTTCTCGTACAGTCCAGGGAGGATGTCCTCGACCTCGTGCTTGTCGAAGACCCAGATGCGCCGGATCTCGTGCAGCTCCTCCATCGTGATGAGCTCGATGTTCTGCACGTGTGCCGGCGCGTTCGTCCGGACGTGGTTCTGGGCCTCCAGAAGCTGCTTCAGCCAGTCTGCCCGGGCTTCCTGGGTGTAGGGGCCGTGGATGACCCTGTCACCGAAGAGCTGGACCTGTCCATTCATCCGGCGGAAGTCGCGCAGCGGCTTGTCGTCGGGCACATCCAGCCTGTTGCGGAGTTCAAGGAGCGGCTCCATCCACAGCTTCTCGTCGTCGTTCGAGATCATCGCGGACATGGACTTGTCCTGCTCGACCAGCGTGCAAGTCCAGCAGCCGAACCGACTATCGCCACAGGAGGGCGTCGTGTTGTCCACGACCAGCGGGCACTCGCCGTCGCTCGAGGCTCCCTGGTACATGGTGAGCAGGTCCTTGTTGTTGTGCCCCCAAGGGTTGGCCTGCTGCATCAGGAACGTCCACACCTCGTCGTTGGTCCAGTCCTCGACGGGGCTGTAGACCAGCGAGTTCGGCAGATTGCCATTGGGGGACAACCGGTCGCGAACCCGGCGCTTCTCATGCTTGGCCATGGCCTTCGCACGGGCCTGGCTCTCGGCCTTGCGGATGCCGAGGACGAGGATCGCTTCGCCGTGGCTCTTGACGACGTCGCGGATGAACTTGTTGGACGGGCGGATCTTGAGGCGTTCCGTGCACCAGCGGAACTTCGGCCGGGGCGCGGGGTAGCCGCGGCCGATCAGGTTGACCCAGAAGGTGTCCTTCACGACCGGCGTGAGGCGATGGGGCTGGATCGGCAGGTCTTGCTTGGCTGCAGCCTCGCTCATGGTCTCGAGGGACTGCGTGACCCAGCTGGCTACGATCGGGTTCTCGACCAAGGTGTCCGTACTGATTACATGGACAGGCTTGCTGCGTTGCTCGGCGGGCAGTCCCTTCAGGGCGAGCCAGACGAGCTGCAGGATCGCGGTGGAGTCCTTGCCGCCGCTGTAGCCGACCACCCATGGCACCTCGTCCGCGACATACAGCTCGCGGATCTCGTCGGTGAGTTCACTGACGACCTCCGCGAGTTTCCTGCCCTGGAACGGTGCAGTACGCGTCGGGGTGCTCATGCGTCTCCTCGGTGGCTGAACGCTTCTTCGGCCTGCTGCTCTTCGGGGGAGAGGGGCAGGCCGAGGCGCAAGCGCAGGTAGTTAGTGGTCAGGGCAAGGTTTTGGTGGCTCTTGGACACCCGGCCGCCCAAGATCGCGCGACCGCTCCAGTCGGCATTCGACCGACCCCAGTCCACGTCCTTGAGACGGCCCATGGAGGGCTGCCACTGAACCGGGTCGGTTGACTCCCGTAGGAGCGAGTTGCCCACACGGCCCAGGGCGTGGAGCGCGAGGCTGTGCGAGTGGAGGTAGTCCCGCCGCACGTCAGGGGCGCACAGCGAGCGGTCTCGCACCAGCTCCCACTCAGGGATGGTCTGGTCGACAGCCTCCCAGTATGCCTGTGCGAGACCAGAGGCTTCCTTCTTGTCGACCTCCAGGCCCTGCAGCAGGGCGTGCGTTCCGGAGTAGATCGCGCTCAGGGTGAACAGGCGCCGGGACCGGCTCGACAGGGTGCTCTGCTCCATCTCGACGCACCCCTTGAACACGGGTGACTCGAGTGCGAGCAGCTTGGTGACCTGTGCCAGGTCGTCGCGGTGGTCGTACAACACGCCGATCGAGCGCGATGGCCGCACAGCGTGGCGGTTGAGGTCGGCGAACATCTGCTGACAGCGGGCGAGCCCGGTGTCATGGAAGAACACGACGGCGATCGTCTCGTCACCGAGGTCGGGATGCTCCTGGAGCGCGACCTCGATCGCGGCCCTTCGGTGCTGACCGTCGTTGATCAGGAACCGCGCGTCCATCGGGATGTGGATCTGGCCGATCCGCATGCCAGCGCCCTCGTCGCTGACGCCGGTGAAGCGCAAGTCACCGTCGATCGACGCGGTCAGCGCACTGAACACGTAGTCGCCGGGGTTGTCGAGGAGGTAGCGGGTCAGTGCTGGCAGGCGGCCCTTGTTGAGCACGCGCTGGGCGCGCACCTCGGGGGGTAGCTCCTCCTCGTCGAACATGAACATCTTGGGGATCAGGCGTAGCGGGCACATCGAGACGTAGAACTCGCGGCCGGCCTGGATCCCACGGATCGCCGGGAAGGTGTACTCGAAGCCGATCGAGGTCCCGGCGCGTTTGGTCTTGGACTGTGTACGTGATCCCACGTGCGTAACATTAGCTCAGGTACGTCTATGATTTCACACGGGTACGTGTCTTGAATTTCGTGTCTGTCATGGTGTTAAAACTGGGATGCGGAGGGCGGTTGTGGTGAACTACCTGGACGTTGCGGCGACCACGCGGGTCGACCAGCGTGTGGCTGACGTGGTCATGCACTGGATGACAGAGGATTTCGGTAACGCCGGAAGCCGCACGCATGAGTTCGGCGCCCGCGCGAAGAAAGCCGTCCAGCAGGCACGTGAGCAGCTCGCATCCCAGATGGCTGCCAAGCCAGAAGAGCTGATCTTCACGAGCGGCGCCACGGAGAGCAACAACATCGCCCTGCTCGGACTCGCACCTCACGGGGAGCAGACCGGCAGACGCCACATCATCAGCTCCGCCACCGAGCACAAGGCCGTCATCGAGCCCCTCGAGCATCTGAGGACCCGCGGCTTCGATGTTGACTTCCTCACCCCGGATTCCCATGGACGAGTGAGCGTGGAAGCCGTGGCCGAGCGCCTGCGCCCAGACACCCTGCTCGTCTCGCTCATGCACGTGAACAACGAGACCGGGGTCATCCAGCCCGTCGCTGAACTCGCCCAGCTGCTGAGTCAGACACCCACGTACCTGCACGTGGATGCTGCGCAGGGCTTCGCCAAGCTGCCGAAGGACCTCATGGCACCGATCGACATGGTCAGCATCAGTGGCCACAAGATCGGTGCGCCGAAGGGCATCGGAGCCCTCCTGACGCGCCGGCGCGGCTGGAACAAGGTGCCGTTGCAGCCGCTGATGTTCGGCGGTGGCCAGGAACGCAAGCTGCGGCCCGGGACCCTGCCCGTGCCGCTGATCATGGGCTTGGCCAAGGCGGAGGAAATCTTCCGCACCGAGCACGCGTCCTGGCTCGCAGGCAGTCTTCAATTCCGCGAGCAGCTGCTGGACGCCCTCTCCGTCACCCGCTTCCACGTGAACGGTGACCCCGAGCGCGGGGTACCCCACATCCTCAACGTGTCGTTCGACGGTGTGGACGCCGAAGCCCTGATCATCCAGCTCAAGAATGTGGCGGCCGTGGCTACGGGCTCCGCATGCACCAGCGCCTCCTACACTCCGAGCCACGTGCTCACCGCCATGGGATTGCCCGAGCAGCAGGCGCACAACGGGCTGCGGCTCTCGTGGTTCCCCTCGCAGGTGGAGGACCTGGACCCGAACGAGATCGCTGCGGCCGTCGCAGGCCTCCAGACGTAGACGCGGTCGGTGATTGGCCATCACGCCGCCTGGCGACGGACCAGGCGGTGCCCACGCAGTTCGCGTCCGCAACGCTGGAGTTCGGCCTGCCAGCCTGTCGCCGTGCCGATCAGATGAGGACGTTCGTAGAGGCCGGCCCGCGTCTCGGCGGCGCTCAGCCGCTGGTACTTGGCGGCATCAGGGTCCTCCGGTGCGAGGAACTCGTGCTTGCGGTGGAGCACCGGACGATCGGGAGCGTCAACGTACGAGGAGTACGACGGCTCCAGCGTTCGAAGGTCGACGGTGTACGAGGAGCTCAGCTGCGGGTGGGGATCGCGGTCGAAGTCCGGATAGTCCATCCAACTGGCGGATCGGCCGTGGTAGCACAGCTTGGCGATGCTCCAGCTGGCCGGACGGCCGGCAGCGATCGCCGCGCAGTGCTCGTACATGCGCAGCACCGTCGGCAACTGGTGCAGGGCCCGTCGGTGGACGTAGAGCGCGGTGGCCGTCACCTTGCCTGCGGCTGACGCCTGCATGGCCCCGAGCACGTATGCGTCGTCCCGCAGCTTGAGTAGCAACCGATCGGCTCGGCGGCACGCCTCCATATACGAGGAGAAGAAGGCGCGGACGTCAAGCTGGACGGACATCGGCAGGCTGCTGAACGGTCCACGTCCGTTGAACAGTTCCACCGCGAGGAACAGCAGGGTGTCCAGGGTTGAGCGCCGGGCGCCGGCGTCCACTTTGGCCGGGTCGGCGGAACGGCGCACGAGACGCTGGAGGTCAGAAGGTTGCACGTGACCGAGGATCTCGGCCATCTGCTGAGGCATCTCTTCCAGCCGGGGAAGCCGGCCACGGCGCTCGGCGTGGTCCACGACGGCGGTGATCGCGCTCGCGCTGTCGCTGGAGCTGAGCCACTTGGCACTCGGCAGAATGCGGCGGGCCAGAAACGCCAGCCGTGCCGAGTCGTCCTTGAAGGCGTAGACAATGCCCGGCGCCGCCGCGACGCACCGCACCCCGGTGACCTCCTGCACGAAGGTCCGAAGTTCACCAGGGCTGAACAAGTGCTGGAAGGTGTTCCGGCTGGTGAGTAGCCCATCCGCGTACTCGTCACCGCGGACCTTGGTCCTCTCCCAGGTCAGGCGAGTCGAGACGACCAAGAGGGAACCAGCGAGGTCCCACGCTTGCCGGAGGGTTGCACAGCGCTCCGACGGATCCTCGATGATGTTGAGCACGTAGGTGAGCAGGACAACCTCGGCGGGCTCCACTCGCCCGTCCGGTTGGTAGAACGGATCCCAGCCCGCGACCGAGACCTCCATCCGCTCAAGCCCTCGGACGTCGCCACCGCGCCCGCACCCGTAGTCCAAGACGCTGGTAGCGGAGGTGATCTGCAGATCGGTGACGGCTTGGCGGGCGGGAACGGACAAGGCGGTGCGCCCGATTGCTGTAAGGCGCCGTTCGCTCTGCCACACCTGACGTGCCATGTGCTGCCTCGTTGAGATCTCACTGACTTCTGATTGCGGTCGCCAACCTGTTGTACAGAATGTCATGCTGACGTCGTGCCAGATTTGGTGGGTGTGCCTCCTTTGGATAGCACGGCGACGGATCCGGACCTGATTGGGGTCGAATCGCTTCGATCAGCTCTGTTCACCGCCACATGCTGATCGTTCTGGCCAGCTGAGCTCGGACCACTTGACGACTCGACGCACCTGGAAAGTGATCCAGAGCCTCGTTTCACCCGTGGCCGAGAACTTCACCTCCATGCATCGATCAGCTGGTCGGGCCCCCAGATCAGGTCGACTAGCCCCTTGTCGACGTCTGTTGTGATTCCGGACAGAGAGGCCACCACCAGGCCGGAGCTGTGAGAGCTGAAGCCTGGAATCTGAGGGGCGGCGCGAGTGAGGTCTGTGAGGTCGTGGCGGTCGAAGGGGGAGAGGAGCCACTTGGTAGAGCCGACGAAGAAGATCTGCTGTGCGACAGGGGAGCGGTCGGTGCCGACCAAGTCGACTTCCGGGTCGAACTGCCGGTTCCACCAGCCGCCGACTGCCTCGACCTGGCTCCATGGCAGGGCGCCGTCCGCGGCCGCCAGTTCGAGGGACTGGCGGACGAGTGGTTCGACGGCGCGGCCGCGCCAGGTGGCCCAGCGGCGCTCGACCACGCGGAATGCGGCCTCTGGTCGGCCTCTGCGGACCTGGTCCTGGGCGCTGCGCAGGACCGCCAGGTAGAGCCGCAGGTTGCTGTCGGCAATGCGGTAGAGGGCGGGTTTGCCCGGGCGGGTGGATACCGGCTCTTCCATGGCCAGGACGTGTTTCTCCTCGACCAGGCGGCGAAGCAGTGGTGACAGGGATCCTGAGGGCAGGGCGCCCTCGCGGCTGCCGGCTGTTGCGGCAATGTTGGCGTGGGTCCTCTCGCCGTTCCCGACGGCCTCCAGAACGCGGCGGGCTTGGTCCGGCGCGGGGAACTCGGCCAAGAGGGATGACTCGGGCACCGAGAAGAGCGGAGACGCCGGGTCTGCGCACTCCTGTTCCAGGAACTGCAGGGCAGGGGTGGCGTGCGGCCACGCGCGCAGGATGCCTGGCAGGCCGCCTGAGGCCAGGTGGGCGTCGATGGCATCGGCCGGAGCCAGCCCCAGTGCCTCGCCCGTTTCGGCGGGGTTCAGCGGCCCCAGGGTCAGGTTGTCGGCGCGACCGTAGAACGGGCGGTCATAGGCGGTGAGGCGTTCCATCATGTGCAGGTCGCTGCCGAGGAGCAGCAGCAGGACCGGGCGCTTGGCCAGGAGCCGGTCCCACGCAGTCTGCAGGGCCCCGTCGAAGAGGTCGTCCTGTTCGGTGAGCCAGGGCACCTCGTCGATCACGACGATTGAGGGCTGGTCGGGCAGGACCGCTGCCAGGGCGCGAAACGCGTCGGGCCAGCTGCCGGAGCTGCCTGAAGGCACCAGTTCTCCGTCCCTGGACACGGAGGACTCTCGTAGGTTGGTCAGGAACTCTTCGACCGCCTCGACGGGCGAGGCGCCCTTGGTGGCGGTGAAGAACAAGTAGGGGGCCGCTACTCGGTCGCAGAACTCCTGGACCAGCCGTGACTTGCCGACCTGGCGGCGGCCTCGGATTGCCACCGCTGTGCCGGCCCCTGTGGTGGCGATTCGCTCGAGGCGCTTGCGGAGCAGGGCAAGCTCGATCTTCCGGCCGACGAATGATGAGACCATGGCAAGCTCCGATCTGGGTAGATTCAATCTACATAGATTGAATCTACCCAATGTTCCCGCTTGATGGTCGACTACCTCAGAGGCGGATTTACAGGCAGGGGACCTGGAAACTGGTCAAGCAGCAACATGCCGCCACCAGCCCGAGCGAGCGGGCGCCCGTCCGCATACTTGTGCAATGGCACCACCGCGGCGGCTCCGGCAGGGACGTGCTCGAGGGCATCGGGGTAAGCGGTTGCGGCGTCGCGGTACCAGCGCCGCGGCTGCCTCAGCTGAGGCACGGGCACGGGCGGGACTTACGGACGCGTAGTCGTCCGTGGTGGCGATGGTCGCATGGCCGAGCAGGTCCTGGACCACTCTTCGGTCCCCTACCGCAGTCAGCGTGAGGGTGGCTGCTTCGTGGCGCAGGTCGTGCAGGCGGACCGGAGGTGAGCCGCTGCGCCTGCAGAGCAGTCGGAAGCGCTTGGAGACGTAGTCAGGGTGGAGCGGGCTGCCGTCCGCGCGGACGAAAACGCGACCGCCCGGCGCCCACGGGTCGCCCCGACGGCGTGATGCCTCCCTCATCCGACTGCGGTGGGTGGTCAGGGCCCCGATGGTGCCACTGTCGAGCGCGAGGGTGCGTTCACTGTGCTGCTTGGGTGTGGCCTCGTAGGGGACATAGCCGAGTTGGATCACCTGACGGGTGATGTCGATCGTCCCGAGATCCAGGTCGACCTCGCTCCAGCGTAGGCCGACCGCCTCGCCGCGGCGCAGACCACGGTAGATCAGCAGGTGCCACAGCGCGTACAGCCAGTCCTCGACGACGGCATCGAGGAATCCGCCAGTCTGCTCCTCTGTCCACACCATGACCGAGCTTGGGCGCACACCAGTGCCCTCCCAGGCAGCGATGCGCGCGGGTGTCCACAGCAGGGCCCGCGGCTTGTGCACAGGCGGGAGTTGGACCAGGCCGGCCCAGTTGACGGGGATGAGCAGTTGCCGTCGAGCATCTGACAAGGCCGAGCGCAGAGTGGCACGGATACGCTGCTTGGTCGCCGCACTGACGACACGCGGCTGGGCACCACGCGGCCGGTGGCGTAGAGAGGGCTCTGGCACAGCGGGCGGGGGAGCGTTGGCGCGAGGGTGGCCGGGACTGCGTCCATACCGGGACTTCCACTCCTGGTGCCGCGTGTGTGCGCTGGCGTACTGGTCACGCTGGACGCTGATGGCGCTGTTACGGGCGTCGATCGCATCGAACACATCGGCGATGTGATGCGGCCTGAGCTCGGCCAGAGGTACAGCATCGAGGCACGGCAGCAGATGTAGGCGCAGGTGGCCCTCATAGGAGCGTGCAGTGGTCGGCGCAAGGCCCGGGGCCTTATCGGACAGCCACTGCCGCAGGAAGTCGCCGGTGGTCAGGCCAACACCTGGCGGGCCAGGCACGGCCAGCGCAGTGTTACGCAGGTGATCCGCCGCAGCGAGCGCTTCTCGACGTGTGGGGAAACCGCTTGCGCGGCGGCGTTCGCGCTTGGCGCCAGGCAGGTGAGGCAGGGTGACGTCGTAGCACCAGGAACCGTGGCGCCGGTTGGTCAGGCTCGGGCAAGCGGCCCCCAACCGGTAGTAGCGCGGCTTGCCGTCTGCGCCGAGTACGGGGCGTCCGGCAGGCGTGAGAATCGGTGCACGGCAGTCGCAGTACCGATGAACCGAGCTCCTGATACCAGCCATGGCAGATGCTCCACGTCTCCGAAGGTCCCACTTCCATCATGCTCTGCAAGATGGCCCCGTGGAGTTGGCCAGCCAGGAGAGCACAGGATGCGATGGGCGATGCTGGCGCCTCTCTGGACGCCCCGTGTCGGGATGCACAGCTCGTAACAGGAGCCGGGTGGGGCGCCACGGCTCGGCAGAGGTGAAATTCGAGTCCTCGCGACGGGAAATCCGAAGCCTTCGAATATCAGGTTCACATCGCCGCTGGTCACGTAGCGTGAACGGTGCGCTGAGGCCGCCGCAGGCCAGTCTGCGGGGACAACGCGGGGACAGTGCGGGGACAACGCGGGGACAGAGCCGCCTGACACGGGGCTGGTCTGGATTGGACGTGCATGGAATGGGTGCTCGGCAGCGTGCAGCGATGGCCTGCCTGACCTGGACGAACGTGGCTCCGGGCAGACGAAGTGAGATGGTTCTGGACGAATGAAATTGACGCCGGATCGGACTTTTAATCCGTAGGTTCAGGGTTCGAGCCCCTGGCGGCCCACCACTGTCAAGGCCAGGTCGGACTGTTCCGACCTGGCCTTTTTCATGTTCTCCAGGCTGTCGGCGCTCCCCTTTCCGCCCCTGTAGGACGTCGTTCGGCGGGCTCCGTCTCCAGCGGGAGGTTCACGGACCGTCGCGGCACCCCTGCGTGGTACGTCGGCCGGACATGTCGCGCGGCGTCCTGTTCGAGGCGGGCGCCGGCGTCCGAGATCGGTCCGGGCGTCGGGTTCGGGCCCACAGGTGGCTCGTGGGGGTGGAACATGTCAGGCTGGTCAACTGTCATGCAGGGGCGAGGGATGGGGGGTTGATGAGTGGATTGCGGTTCTCCGCGGCTGTTGGGATCGTGTGCGCGGCGGTCGTCTGCGCAGGCTGCACCTCGGAGCCGGCGGCGAAGCCGGCCGACGGCGCGCCGGCCGGAACGTCCGCCGCGACGGTCAGCGCCTCCGTCTCCAGCCTGTCGCCGGTGGCGCCCGCCACCCCGACGGTGGACCCGAATGTGGTGCCGGGGTCGGTTCTGAAGACCTATCTGCCGACCGGCGACACCCTGCCCGCGGGGTGGCAGCTGTCTCCCATCTTCACGGAGAGCGACAGCGGCCCGGCGCAGGTGCCGCCGTCCGCGGCTCCCAGCCCGACGCTGTTGCCCTCCTGCGAGCAACTGGCCTCCCACGGCACGGCGGCGGCGCTCGGCAGCCCGGCCGCGTACGCATCCGAGGGGGTCGTCGGCCCGTCGGCCGGCGAGGTCGGGATCACGGTGAACTCCTACCACGCGGGTGACGCGGCGAGGGTCCTCAGCAGGCTGACGGTGCTCAAGGGCATCTGCGGAAGCACCTATGAGATCGGTTCCTCCGGGGGATTCAATCCGGTGACGGTGACCGTCAGCGGGGTCGACGGCCTGGGGGCGGAGAGCGTCCTCGTCAGGGTCGACCGGAAGGCCTACGTCGGCAAGGAGTTCGTCGTGGCGCGGGTCGGTGACCGGGTGCTGTCCGTGAGCTCCGACAACAAGTACGGGGCCTTCCCCGATGTGGTGGCGCTGGCGAAGGCCATCGTCCCGCAGGTCAAGTGAGACCGGAGGCGGCCGCGGCCCCCGCCCCGAGGCGGACCGCGATTTCGGTGAAGTCCGTTGATCCGAAGCCGGTTCGGCCGGGTGGACGGCACCTTCCGGGGTGCGATTCGTTGCCCTGAAAGGTCCTTGCGGCGGGAGCCGGGGGCGGTGGCGGTGGTGTGGCGGAGGGGGTGGGAGGCCGTCGGAGGGGCTTCCGCGCAAGGCCCGAGATCAATATGACCGGCCTTGTATGCTCCCGAAGGGTCTCCTGTGACGGCAGGGGCTCGGGAGGGGTTCCGGAAGCGGTCGCGTGGGGCGTTCATCGGTCATTGCGACCTTCGGATGTGCAACCCGGGGGCGGTTTCGACCGTCTTTCTGTGTGCAGCGCGCCCGGACCGGGTGGGTGCCGCGTCCGCCGGTGAAAGGTTCACGCATGTCAGGTCAGTGGGGCGAGGGCCCGGCTCGTGGTGAGAGCGCGCCCGGCGCGGCCACGGCCGAGGGGACCGGCGACGGGGTACCGCAGCCGCGTGGCGGCGGACGGGCCGAGGCCCGGCGGGCGGCCCAGGGCGGGGCGAGCTCCCCGGTGGCGGCGGGCGGTGGCCGGGCGGCGGCGCGCAACAGCCGGAAGCCCGGGAAGAACGTCAAGAAGATCGTCGCCTGGTCGGCGGCCGGCGTGCTGGTGCTGATAGCCGGCGCGGGCGGCGCGATCTACCTGAAGCTGAACGGCAACATCAAGTCCTTCGACGCGGACGCGATCGCCGCCGACCGCCCGCCGGAGGCGCAGGCCGACGCGGACGGCAACAAGCCGGTGAACGTGCTGCTGATCGGCTCGGACAGCCGGGGCAAGAACAACAGCGACCTCGGCGGCGGCGAGGACGGCGGCGCCCGCTCGGACACCACGATCCTGCTGCACGTCTACGCCGACCACAAGCACGCCGTCGGCATCTCCATCCCGCGCAACGCCATGGTCGTCATGCCTCCCTGCAAGCTGCCGAACGGCAAGTGGACCAAGGGGAGTCCGAGCGCGATGTTCAACGAGGCCTTCTCCACGGGCGGTTCGGACGACGGCAACCCGGCCTGCACCCAGAACACCGTGGAGAAGCTCACCGGCATCCGGGTCGACCACACCATCGTGGTGGACTTCCAGGGCTTCTCCGCGATGACCAAGGCCGTGGACGGGGTGGAGGTCTGTCTGCCGAAGCCGATCTACGAGGGCGACGTCAACCCGCATCTCGGCAGGAAGGGCAACGTCGTCCTCCCGCAGGGCAAGCAGAAGGTGGCGGGCCAGCAGGCGCTCGACTACGTCCGGCTGCGGCACGGCATCGGCGACGGCTCCGACATCGGCCGGATGAAGCGTCAGCAGGCCTTCCTCGGCTCGCTCGCCACCAAGATCAAGGGCGAGGGGCTCAGCCCCACCACGCTGCTCCCGCTCGCCGACGCCGCCACCAAGTCGCTGCTCGTCGACCCAGGGCTCCGCTCCGCGGACAAGCTGCTCTCCTTCGGTCTCTCGCTGAAGAACATCGACATGCACGACCTCAAGTTCGTGACCGTGCCCTGGCGTTACCGCACCCAGGACAAGAACATCGACCTCGTCCAGGCCGACGCCGCCAAGCTCTGGGAGACCCTCAAGGCCGACCGGACCATCGACGGCCAGAACGCCACCGGCGAGCAGCCGGCCGCGCCCGGCACGTCGGCCGCGCTCGAGACCGCGCCCCCCTCGCCGTCCGCGGCGGCCGACGAGGGCAACACGGCCGTCAAGGTGGCCGTGTACAACGGGACCACCACCGCGGGCGCGGCGGGCAAGGCGGGCGAGATGCTGAAGGCGGCGAAGTTCACCGTCACCAAGATGGGCACCGCGGCCGGCACCAAGTACGCGACCACGATGATCGAGTACGGCTCCGGGCAGAAGGCGGGCGCGGAGAAGGTCGCCGCGCTGTTCCCGGGCGCGACCGTCGAGGCCGGCACCTCGCCGGGCGTCACCGTGATCCTCGGGAAGGACTTCGCCGCCGCCAACGGCGGCGCGGCCGGCTCCGGTACCCCCGGCACCTCGGCGGGGCCGCCGGCGGCCCCGCAGCCGCTGCCGAGCAGCGTCACCGGCGACTCCCGCTCGGCGGACGACGACATCTGCGCCAACACCACCTACGGCAGCGGCGGGTAGCGGCCGCCGGGTGGCACCGGCCCCTGTCCGGCGCGCCCGGGGCGCGGGTGTCCCGGGGCCGTGCCATGGTGGCCGGGAAGGGGGGCCGTAGGCCCGAGAGGCGGACCCCATGGCCGAGATCGCCCTGCAACTCGACATCGCCGCGCCCCGCGCCGTCGTCCTGGCCGCGCTCAGCACCCACGACGGGCTGACCAGCTGGTGGACGACCGCGGTGGACCGCGACGGCGACGACGTCCTGCTCTTCGACTTCCCCGATGTGCCCGAGCCCTTCCGGCTGCGCCGCGAGCGGGCCGACCAGGACCGGGTGGTGTGGACGAACGTCGGCACCTTCCCGCCGCACTGGGCCGGCACCTGGATCAGCTGGGACCTCGCCGAGCAGCCCGGAGCGCCCGGCCGCACCCGGCTGCTGTTCCGCCACGGCGGCTGGCAGCCCGGCAGCGAGGAGGGCGTCCCGATGGTGGCCGGCACCTGGGCCGAACTGCTGGTCCGGCTCAAGGACTACGCGCAGAGCGGCAAGGCGCAGCCGTACTTCGTGAAGCGGCCGCCGCACGAGGAGGCCTCCGGGTGAAGGGCCCCGGGCCCCGGGGGACGCGCCCGGCGGGAACCGGCGCCCCGGGGCGACCGGACCGGCACGGGCGGTGACCGTCCGCCGCGAGGCCCGCCCGGGGTCGCCCACCAGGGCGCCGTCCGGTGGCGGGATCGCGGTGACGCGGCGATCGTGGGCGATGTACCCGCCGTCCGTGGCGGACGGCCGTCGTCGGCGGGGGACCATCGCTCTGGAGGCCCAGCCATGCCCGTAGTCACCGCTCCGTACAAGCCCGGCACCCCGTGCTGGGTCGACCTGATGGCGAGCGACCAGCAGGCCGCGCTCGACTTCTACCGCGACCTGTTCGGCTGGCAGGGCCACGTCGGCCCGCCCGAGTTCGGCGGGTACTCCGTGTGCTCGCTGAACGGCAAGCCGGTCGCCGGGATCATGGCGGCGATGGCGCCCGAGGGCGAGCCCCTCCCGCCCGTCGCCTGGACCACCTACCTGGCCACGGACGACGCCGAAGCCGCCAGCCGGGCCATCGCCGACAACGGCGGCACGATCCTCTACCCGGTGATGGACGTCGGCTCCGTCGGCCGGATGCTGGTCGCCGCCGATCCGACCGGCGCGGTGTTCGGCGTCTGGCAGAAGGTGGACTTCGCCGGCGCGGGGATCGTCAACGAGCCCGGCGCACTGGTCTGGAACGAGCTCAACACCACCGACACCGAGGCCGCCGGGCGGTTCTACCACCAGGCGGTGGGCCTGCGCCCGGCGACCATCCAGGGCATGGACGGCTACTTCTCGCTCAACGTCGGCGACCGCACCGTGGGCGGTATGCAGAAGACCGCCGGGTACCTGGCGCCCGGCACGCCCCCGCACTGGATGACCTACTTCTCGGTGGACGACACCGACTCCACCGTGGACGCCCTGGTCAAGGCGGGCGGTTCGGTGATCCAGCCGCCGTTCGACATGCAGTCCGGCCGGATGGCGGTCGTCCAGGACCCGCAGGGCGCCGTGTTCGCGCTGATCGCCTCGCCCGACTCCCCGTGAGGGGCTGAGCAAGCGGAAGCCGCCCGTCCCGCGACGCGCCGCCGGGAAATGGGCGGCTTCCCCGTGTTCGCGGGTAAGACTGCACCCATGCTGGGGCTACCGGACGACATCCGCGCTTTCCTCTTCGACCTCGACGGGGTGCTCACCCAGACCGCCAAGGTGCACGCCGCGGCCTGGAAGGACACCTTCGACGCCTTCCTGCGCGCCGAAGCGGCCCGCACCGGTGGGCAGTTCGTTCCCTTCGACGCCGTCACCGACTACGACACCCACGTGGACGGCCGTCCACGCCTGGACGGCACCAGGGCGTTCCTGCACAGCCGGGGCATCGACCTGCCCGAGGGCACCGACGCCGATCCGCCCGGCGCCCGCACCGTGCACGGGATCAGCGCCGCCAAGAACGACACCGTGCTGCGCATGATCCGCGAGCAGGGCGTCCAGCCGTACGACGGCTCGGTCGCGTACGTGCGCCGGCTGCGCGCGCTCGGGCTGCCCAGCGCCGTGGTCTCGTCCAGCGCCAACTGCCGGGACGTGCTGCGGGCCGCCGGGATCGAGGAGCTGTTCGACGTGATCGTGGACGGCATCGTCGCCCGCCGCGAGGGCCTGCCCGGCAAGCCCGCGCCCGACACCTACCTGGCCGCGGCGAGGTCGCTGGGCGTCGCGCCGGCGCACGCCGCCGTCTTCGAGGACGCCCTCGCCGGGGTCGTCTCGGGCCGGGCCGGCGGCTTCGGCGCGGTGGTCGGTGTGGACCGCACCGGCCAGGCCGCCGAACTGCGCCGCAACGGCGCCACCGTGGTCGTCACCGACCTTGCCGAGCTGATCCCGGAGGAGGCGGCATGAACGGCCAGGACATCTTCGTCGTCGACCCCTGGCAGATCGCCGAGCACGGCCTGGACCTGGCCTCGATGGCCCGCGCCGAGTCCGTCTTCGCGCTCTCCAACGGGCATATCGGCCTGCGTGCCAACCTGGACGAGGGCGAGCCGCACGGTCTGCCCGGTACCTATCTGAACGGCGTCTTCGAGCTGCGCCCGCTGCCGTACGGCGAGGGCGGCTACGGCTACCCGGAGTCCAGTCAGAGCGTCATCAACGTGACCAACGGCAAGATCATCCGACTGCTGGTGGACGACGAGCCCTTCGACCTCCGCTACGGCGAACTGCTCAGCCACCGGCGGTGGTTGAACTTCCGCGAGGGCCTGCTGCGGCGCGAGGCGGAGTGGACCTCCCCGGCCGGGCGGACCATCAGGGTGCACTCGACCCGGCTGGTCTCGCTCACCCAGCGGGCCGTCGCCGCCGTGGAGTACACCGTCGAGGCGGTGGACGGGCCGGTGCGGATCGTCCTGCAGTCGGAGCTGGTCGCCAACGAGCAGCTGCCCGGCGGCGTCGACGGCGACCCCCGGGCGGCCGCCGTGCTGGAGGCTCCGCTGCTGGCCGAGGTGCACCATGCGAGCGGCACCAAGGCCGTCCTGGTGCACCGCACCCGCTACAGCGGCATCCGGGTCGCGGCCGGCATGGACCACATCATCGAAGGCCCGGAGCGGATGAACACCGTCGCCGAGAGCGAGGCGGACCACGGCCGGATCAGCGTCACCACCGTGCTCGAACCGGGCCAGCGGCTGCGGCTGGTGAAGTTCATGGCGTACGGCTGGTCGGCGACCCGCTCGCTGCCCGCCGTACGGGACCAGGTCGAGGCCGCGCTGACCGCCGCCCGGTACACCGGCTGGGAGGGTCTGGTGGACGAACAGGCCGAGTTCCTACGGGAGTTCTGGGACACCAGCGACATCGAGATCGAGGGTGACGTCGAACTCCAGCAGGCCGTCCGGTTCGCCGTGTTCCATGTGCTCCAGGCGGGCGCGCGCAGCGAGGAACGGGCCATCCCCGCCAAGGGGTTGACCGGTCCCGGCTACGACGGGCACAGCTTCTGGGACACCGAGACCTTCGTCCTTCCGGTGCTCACCTACAGCCTGCCGAGCGCCGTCAACCAGGCATTGCGCTGGCGGCACAGCACGCTCCCGATGGCCCGTGAGCGCGCGGCCCAACTCGGCCTCTCCGGCGCGGTGTTCCCGTGGCGGACGATCCGCGGCGAGGAGTGCTCCGGCTACTGGCCGGCCGGCACGGCGGCGTTCCACATCGGCGCGGACATCGCGGTCGCCGTCGCCCGGTACGTACGGGCCACCGGGGACGTCGAGTTCGAGCGCGAGTACGGGCTCGAACTGCTGGTCGAGACGGCCCGGATGTGGCGCTCGCTCGGCCACCACGACGCCGCCGGCAAGTTCCGCATCGAGGGCGTCACCGGCCCGGACGAGTACAGCGCCGTCGCCGACAACAACATCTTCACCAACCTGATGGCGCAGACCAACCTGCGGGTCGCGGCCGAGGCCGCCGGCCGGCACCCGCGCGAGGCCGCCGCGCTCGGCGTGGACACCGAGGAGACCGCCGCCTGGCGGGACGCCGCCGCCGCGATGTACATCCCGTACGACACCAACCTCGGCGTCCACCCGCAGGCCGACGGCTTCACCGACCACCAGCTCTGGGACTTCGACGGCACCCCACCGGAGAACTACCCGCTGCTGCTGCACTATCCGTACTTCGACCTGTACCGGAAACAGGTGGTGAAGCAGGCCGACCTGGTGCTCGCCATGCAGGTCCGCGGCGACGCCTTCACCGACGAGCAGAAGGCCCGCAACTTCGCCTACTACGAGCGGCTGACCGTCCGCGACTCCTCGCTCTCCGCCGGCACCCAGGCGGTGATCGCCGCCGAGGTCGGGCAAATCGACCTCGCGTACGACTACACCGCCGAGGCCGCCCTGATGGACCTCCACGACCTCGGCGGCAACACCCGCGACGGCCTGCACATGGCCTCGCTCGCCGGGGCCTGCATCGCTCTGGTCGCCGGGTTCGGCGGGCTGCGGGACCACAGCGAGGCGCTCTCCTTCCGGCCCCGGCTGCCGGCCGGTCTGATGCGGCTCAGCTTCTCGCTGATGGTCCGCGGCCAGCTGCTCGGGGTGCGGATCACCCACGAGGGGACGACGTACACGCTGCGCCGGGGCGAGCTGATCCACCTGCGGCACGACGGCGAGGCGGTGCAGGTCAAGGCGGGTACGCCGGTCACCGTCCCGATCACCGTGCCGCCGGGGCAGGAGCGCTGCGTCCAGCCGCCGGGCCGCGAACCCGCCCGGCGGCAGCCGCAGGCCGGCGTGGCGGCGGGCAAGCTCGGCCCGGGACCGGACCACCTCGCGGCGGAGTAGCGGCGGAGCGGTAACGGCCGCCGAGCGGTGGGGAGGCGGGGAGGAGCGGCGGCTCGTGCTCACCCGTTCGGGCCCGCCCCGGGTGCGGGGCGGTCCCGGACCGCCGAGGGTGCTGGTGTCCCGTGGCAACCGGTGGCCGGTGAAGGAGAACCCCCGTGGTGAGTGTGGCCGAGCAGATGGTGGAGGTGCTCCGGCAGGCCGGGGTGGAGCGGGTCTACGGGGTGGTCGGCGACAGCCTCAACCCGGTGGTGGACGCCATCCGCCGGGCCGAGGGCATCAGCTGGACCCACGTACGCAACGAGGAGGCCGGCGCCTTCGCGGCGGCCGCCGAGGCCGAGCTCAGCGGCCGGCTCGCGGTCTGCGCCGGCTCCTGCGGTCCCGGGAACACCCACCTGATCCAGGGCCTCTACGACGCCCAGCGCAGCGGTCTGCCGGTCCTGGCGCTCGCCTCGCACATCCCGTCCGGCCAGATCGGCACCGGGTTCTTCCAGGAGACCCACCCCGAGCGGGTGTTCACCGACTGCAGCAGCTGGTGCGAGATGGTCTCCACGCCCGCCCAGCTGCCCCGGCTGCTGCGGGTGGCGATCCAGCACGCGCTGGGCGCCCACGGCGTCTCGGTGCTGGTCTTCCCCGGGGACGTCGCGGCGCTGCCCGCCGCCGGACCGACCGGCACCAGCCACTTCCTCACCGAGCAGGCGGTCGCCGCGCCGCCCTGGTCCCAGGTGCAGGCCCTCGCCCGCGCGCTCAACTCGGCCCGCAAGGTCGCCCTGTTCTGCGGCGCGGGCGTGCGCGGGGCGCACAGCGAGGTGATGGAGCTCGCGGCCGCGCTGCACGCACCGGTCGGGCACTCCCTGCGCGGCAAGGAGTGGATCCAGTTCGACAACCCGTATCGGACCTATGTGCGTACGTTACCGCGTCCTCGGGTCGCTGTGCCTAGCGGGTGGCCCGGCCGCCCAGTGGGGGACGTAGCGACGGCCGGGCCGGTCTGGGGTTAGCCGATGGTGTTCCCGGGCTCATCCAGCCACGGGCGGTGTTCACCGGCCACGGTCACGGTCATGCCGAATCGAGTGAGGTCCGGCTTGCCGTTTCGTACCCACCAGGCGTGCGCCGCAGTCACCTCGTCCCACAGGTTGCGGGGCCCTGACTGCGAGACGGCGTGCTTGCCGTCCCAGTCGGCAAGGCGGCAGTGGGCATACGACACGCCGTCCCACACCTCGGCACGGCCGGTACCGAACCGGTCGTAACCGGCCCACACGTCCTGTCGGAACAGGTCCGGCATCCGCAGCCCGATGGCGAAGGCGGCGTGCGTCTGCTCCGCCACCTCGGCGGGGTCGATGCCGGAGGCTGCGTGCCGAACGTCCTCGATGTCGAACGCGCCACTGTCGGGGCGCTGGTCGCGCACCCACATGAACGACACGTCCTCGACGAACGGGCCGCTCGCCGACTGCCCGTCCTCGGCCACGGTGAGCCGCAGCAGACCCCCGTTGCAGAACGGCGTGCCGTACGGAACCAGGATGACGCCGCCGGGTTCCACCTGCTCGACGGCCGCAGACGGCACCCGCTGGACGGCAGCAGTGAAGTGGGCCCGCTGGAACGGTGCGCCCTCGGGGTGGCCGAGCGTGCCGTCACCGGCGAGGACGGTGGGCCGCAGGTCGGCGGCGTACAGCCGGTATCGGGCCTGGCTTGCAAGGTCCGGGTCCAGCTCGATGCTGGTCACGTTCTCCGCGCCGATCCGGCGGGCCAGCAGACCCGCCGTCCAGCCGGTACCGGTGCCCACCTCCAGGACCCGCATGCCCTCGGCCACGTCCAGGTGCCGGAGCATCTGCGCGACCACGGTGGGCATGGAACTGGACGACGACGGGGTGTCGGTCTTGTCGTAGACCTGCGTCACAAGGGCCAGGTCGGAGGTGACCAACTCGGCCCAGCGGTTCGGGTGTTCGGCGCGGTCGATCCATGCGCCGTCGTGGAAGATCCGGTCCGGGGTGAACAGGTCGCGCGGGGTGGTGCGGAACGTCTTCTCCCAGTCGGCCGACAACGCCCCGGACTGCCGGAGTGCGTCGGTCAGCTTGTCCCACGTCATGGTTTCCCCCTACGGCTTGGACGGCTTGGGCAGGTTGGTGGGCGGCGCATCCCGCTGGCCGTCGTGCGGCGCGGTGTCGGGCTTGCCGGAGTGCCCGCCGCCGCTACCACCACCGGCCTTGCCGGGGCCGTCCCCGCCCGATCCTCCACCGTGCTTTCCCATGTGCGTTCCCTCCTGTGGGTGAGTCCTGGTGAGACCCAAGGGGGCGGCTCCGTCCGCGAGTTGGGGCGGAGCCGTCCCCTCGGGGGTTTCAGCCGGCGGCCGGGGTCACCGGGGTGTCCGGCGGCATCGGGCCGGGCGGGCGCTCGGTCGGCGTGTTGCGCATACTGGTGTCTCCTCACAGCGAGGCGGTACCGGGTCGCCGTTTGGCGTCCGGGCCGTTCGGTGTTGCGGAACCCGCTCCGGTCGGCTGCCTGCCAGGGACGACGGCCGGGGCGGGGGTATGGGTGGGCCGGGGCGTCAGTGCCTCGGGTGGTTGGCTTCTCGGACCCGCGCCAGCAACTCGGCGCGCCGACGCCTGTCCTCGGCCGACAGGGGGACCCCGGCGTGTTCCTCGGGGGTGAGGACCGGCCGGGGCCCGGCGGGCCGCTTACGGGGCCATGGGTGGGTCCTCAGCCACTCGAACGGGTCCACGGGCTCAGCGTCCCCTGAGGGGTCCTGCGTGGCCGTCTGGCGGTCGTCCTGGTGGTCACTCATCCGGGACCACCACCGGGTTCGTGCACTCGCCGTCGTCGGCGTGCCTCTGCCGCCACCGAACCAGGTGCCGTGCAATGGTGGGATTCGTGTCAGCCGGGTACTGCGCGTCGACCCCATCGAAGTAGGCGCATTCAAGACAGGGGTTCTCCGGCGCACCTACCGCCAGGGTGGGGATCGTGGGCAGCGTCACGCGATCCCCCTGTCGGGGCAGGTGTCCGCACCGCAGGTGCACAGGGGCCAGTCCTTCGGGATGCCCCGCCCCATGGCCTTGGCGGCGTATGCCGGGTCGTAGTCGGCCAGCGCATCCCCGGCGGGGGCGCGCTTCCGCTGCTCCGCCCTGTATTCCTCGCGGGTCTTGATCTTGCGGGTGTTGGTGCTCACCGCCATGCGGGCCACTCCCTCGGCGTCGCTGGAACCGATGGGCAACACGCTAGGAAGTCAGACAAGTTGGGAGCCACAAAATTCTACGAGATTGCACGCCATCACCCGAGAGCACCAATGGCAGCAGTGATCAGCGCACGTGCCTTCAAGCCGTAGGCCGCCATGTCCGACAGCGTGGCGAAGGTGTCGGCATACATCGCCACCTCGCTGGGCTGCGTCAACGTCAGATGCCCAGACACAAGCTCGACGTTCACCTGAGCCATATCGAAGATCCAGAAGCCTTCGACTGGCATCCGTGTGCGGTGCAGCCGGGCGGGGACGATCCCGACGCTGACATTGGGAAGCGTGCTCACCGTGATCAGCCGTTCAAGCTGTTCGGCCTGGGTATCAGCGTTACCAAGTCCGTTGCGAAGTACGGACTCCTCAAGCAGGAACGCGAAACGCCGTTGCCCCTCGCGGAGCACGCGTTGCCGTTCCATCCGCACGGCCACGGCATCGGCCACATCGTCGACTGTTACGCGCCTCTGCTGGACGGCCCGCAACACGTCCTCGGTGTAGCCGTGTGTTTGGAGGAGTCCAGGTACGAGCCATGACGAGTAGGCCCGGAACCAATGGGTTCGTTCGAACAGAGGCAGAACGGCCTGCTGCGCCCTTCTCAGCCCTGCACGCTCCATGCGGCGCCATTCGACCCACATGCCTTCCACGGCCCGCAGGGAGGCAACCAGGTCCGCCGTCTCATCCTCCCTGCCGCACGCACTGCACCACACACGGAGATCATCGGCGGACGGGGAGGTCTTGCCGGTGGAGATCCGGGACACCTTGGACGGGTGCCAGCCGCACAGCACCGCCAGTTGCTTGCCGTCCAACCCGGCGTCCTTGCACATCTCCCGGAGGCGATCTGCAAGGACTTGCCGGGCGGCTTGGACGTGAGACGATCCAGAAACGGACATGGTGGGTCAGGCCAGCTTGTATTCCTCGTGCGGGGTAGCCCGCTCCCACACGGTCTCAAAGGCGGACTTGACCAGCTCCACGACGGCCGGTTCGGTGCGCCATTCCCGGTCCACTACTTCCCCGTCCCCGGAAAAGTAGGTAAACAGCACGGCCGACCCGTCGAACATCCACAGGTCCGTTCCCGGCAGCGCGATGTCCGCAGCTTTCCGCCGGGGCAACCAACGGACCTGCTCACCCGCTGCGACGTTGGCGAACGTGAGGTCATGCTCATACCGGATGTAGTCCGTCACAGGCTCCGAGACGATTCGGGCCCGCCTCATGACCACACCGCGTCGAGTTGTCTCGGCCACCAGCTCGGCCCAAGTAGCCCACCAATCAGGCAGGTTGGCCGCATCGTTGCTGTACCGATGGCCAGCGCGCCAGCGAGCGAACTCCGGATCATCCGGCGTGTAGCTGTCGCGCATCTCAAGGTGCACGGCGGAGCGCTGGGCCCCAGCCAGGCCCTCACGTACGGGGTACTTCACCGTTGACGCCCTCCGGTCGCGGGATGTACTCCAGCATCACGGCCGGGAGCCGAATGATCGTCTCGTGAGCCGGAACGTCGGTGCTGTGACCGGGGATTGACCCGATCTGCTGGCACGCCTTCACCTCGTCTTCCGTGGCCTTGTAGGACTGGATCAACAGATCCCCCGTGTCCTCGTCCAGCCAGATCGTCGGCGAGTCGTCAACGGGGGTGTTCGGAATGATCCCCAGGAAACGCAACCTCATGACCTCTCCCTGTGTCGAGTCGATTGCACTCAGTTGCACGACTATCGACCCGTCAGCCGATCAGCGCAAGAGGGCGTCATGGCAAACGACGAAAGCCCCCGCCGGACCCTGTGAAGGGCCAGACGGGGGCGAGGGGGCCGCTCAGCGGTCCAGGTAGGGCTTCCGGTGCCAGAGGCCCCGGGCGTCCTGCCAGAGTCCGGCCGTGGCCGGTGGGAGGCACCTCCGGGCGTTGTGCGGGCCGGTTCGGTGGGCGTCGCCTGCTCGGGTGCTGGCGAAGGTCTCGTGACAGGCCGGGCAGTGCTCGGCGCGCTGGCCGGACCACGCCCGGCCGCATGGCGGGTGGACGAAGGGTGTTCGGATGGGCATCTCCAGTCTTGTTGCCACGGTGGGTACTTGGCGGCCCGTGGCGGGTTCAGTGGACCCGTTGGGCCCCGGCCGGCTGTCGGGCCGACCAGGGCCCCGGGTGGCGCCTCTGTGGGGTGTTCTGGGGCTCGGCGGCCCTCACGTGTGCGTGGGCGGGCGCGCAGGTGCACCCGCGCTGTGCACGCGCGGGTGGGTCGGGCGGCGAATCAGGCGCTGGGCGAGGTCACAGTGGGTGACAGGCGGGCCCGGCCGGAACTCCCAGACCCGTAGAGAGGCCGATTCCTGCTATCGGCACCGATCCCTGAGAGAAGGGGAGGGGAGTCCTCCCCCACCCTCAGGTGCTACGCAACGTAACCAGGGTGCTCGGGTGGCTTGCGCAGCCGTGAGTACCGGCCGCCGGGCTTCCGACCGGCAGCAGCGGCCAGGCCGCCGTCACGGCCCGACTTCACCCCGTGGTGGTAGCCGCACAGCGCTTGCAGGTTGCTCGGGCTGTGGTCGTCGCCGGGGACCACGTGGTCACAGTCGGACGCCACCTCGGGGCAGCGCTGGCCCGTGTCCGCCCGCATCCATTCGCACTGCCAGCCAGCGCGCTGCATGACGCTGCGCCGGAGCGTGGCCCAGTTGCGCGGCAGGCGTGCCCGCCGGTCGCTGCCCTCCCACGCCTGGCCCCCGGTCACCATCCTCGGGAGCCGAACGGGGCCGACGGAATGGCCAGCGGGTTGTGCTCCTCCGCCGGATCGGCGTCGGGGCTCAGTCGGCCGGGCAGACCGCCGGGATAGGTGGTCGAGTACTCCAGCCGGTCAGAAGCGATCCGGTCCAGCGCCTGCCGGTCAGCGCCCCATGTGATCCCGCCACGCGGGGCCATGATCCGCCACTGCCGCTCGTTGCCTCCCCACGGCTGGGCAAGGTCGCCGTCCATGATCTCAACTGCCGTTGCGTAGTTGCTGAGTTGATCCATGAGAGCGGTAAGCCGGGCGGTCGTAGCCAGCGCTTCGGTGCGGGTCTTCTCGACTTCCTCGCAGATGGCCTGTCGCCAGTCCACGCGGACGGCGATGGCTGCGGCCTTCACCGCGTGAGCCGCTTCGGCTGCCAGTTCGTACAGCGGCATCTGCTGACGCTCGGCCTCGGCAAGCTTGTTCTCCAGCGGCCCCCGGTTCGTGGCCTTGGGGATCGGCTTGCCGTCGCGGAGCGCGTCCTTGGCGGCCCTGGCGTCCTTCTCATCCAGGCCTGCCAGCTCCATGCGAAGCGCGCCCACCAGGTCGTCCACGGCGTCCCGGCGCTCCCGAGTGCTCTCCAGCTCCGCGAGGGCGGCCCGCACGGAATCCGGGGTCACCAGGTCAACGTAATACGGGATGGCCCTCTCGGCATGGGTGCGGAGCATTTCAAGGCGCTTCGCGCGCTGCTGCTCCGACGTCAGATTCTCAGGCAAGGGTGTTCTCCTCAGGCGTGGTGACGGAATGCGATGCGATGAATTCGCGGTTCTCGGCAATGAGCGCATCGGCCCCACTGATCACGTCGGCTCGCTGCGCCACCTTTGCGGCAGCTATGTCGGCAGCATGCTTAGCGGCTTCACGCTCGGCGCGTGCCGCACTTTCGGCAGCTTCTCGGGCCTCAGCCTCGGCGGCTGCCTGCTGCTCGGCGATGTCGACCAACAGGCGCTCGATTGCATCCAGGACGGCGCCGTACACCTGCTGGGCCTCGGCCCGGGTCGGCGATACGCCCAATAGGAATTCATCGGCCGACACGCGGATTCCGTCCCCGGTTTCCTTCGGGGAAACTTTCGCCGGGGACATTCCGTGCGCCACACCGCTAGCGGTGAGAACGAGCGGAATGGCGTACGGGATCGAGTGCCCGCCGGTCTTTTCGGCGTAAGTGAGAACGGGGTCCGACAGCCAGCCGATCACGGGCCGATAGGCCAGCGAGGGGCGGCCCTCCGGCGAGAAGGTGAGAACGCTCGCCGTTGCTTCCAGGGCGGGCAGGAAGTTCGCGTTTCGGTACTCATTCATTCACAGTCCTCCGCCGTGTCGTCGGTGTCGCTCGGGCCGCACCAGAAGTGCCAGCCGAATTGGCCGTTTCCCTTCGAGCCCTCCGGGTTGAGCACGCGAATGGACGGGTCCGAGATTTCGGGAATTCCACTGGTTTCGGTCATTGGCGTTCAGCTTCCAAGTCGGCGGGCCATGATGTTGGCCGCAAGCTTTATCGGGTCAATGTCCAGGTGGTGCGGTGGCTGGTCGACAGCTCCACCGGTCGGCAGAATGGACTTCGGCTGAGTGCGCAGGTTCGCAGGCATAGACCGAATTGCCTCCATGAGGCGATCGGCGTCCGCCTTGATCTCAGCCTCAGTAGTTCCGCTCAGCCGGCCAGCCAGCGCCAGAGAAAGGCCGGACGACTTCGCCGCCTTCTCGCGCATTGCGGTGATCTCCGGTGAGGTCACGTCCGGAGAATCGACCTTGGCGGGACGACCTTCCTCCGATTCATTCTCTGCCACAACCTTCGCCATGACCGAGCTCACAAATTCCCTGCGATCAAACATTTGGGTCCTTTGGTTTTCTGCATGCAAAAGCCCTGCGCTGCCGGAGATCGGCGGAGCAGGGCGGAATCAAGGGCTATTCAGTTAGGGCCAGGGGAAGCCGAGGCGTCGGGGTGTCCCACCACCCCGGCACCTGTGGTTACTCGGAGCGGGTAACGCCCTCCCGTCCGCTCCCTGGCGTCAGAGTCAACCGGGGAGCCATAACGGCAGCAGCGGCAGCGGCCTTACGCAGCCGGTACGCCTTCTGGCTGTGGGCGTTCGAGCAGTACTTGCGGGCCCGGCCCATGCCGTCCCATCCGGCGCTGTTCTCGCAGCCTTCCAGGGCGCACATGGCGTCCCAGCGTGCTGCTTCGGCGTCCTCGTGTCGGGCCCTGGCTGTATGTGCCTCACACCACGCCCCGTGGCCGTTGGCGTAGTCGGAAGCGTCGCCGCAGGCATCACAGGGACGCCCCATGAGATCGGCGGTGGTCCGCTTCTCGGCCCGCTTGAGTGCCTGACGGCAGGCGTTCGAGCAGACGGCGCGCTGTCGGCCCGCCAGGGTCCTGCCACACCGGCCGCAGGCGATTCCGATGGTCAGCAGGAGCGGCCTCCCGAAGTGGTGTTGGGAAAGTAGCGTGGTGGTGATACAGGTTTCCCCAATACCCCTACAGAGCTATATGTGAGTACTCCTATAGATAGATACAGAAGTAGGTACAACACTTACCTTCTTTCCTAACGGGACCACCCTGCGGCCTACCTCCGCTGTCATGGGTATTTATGGGGAGTGGTTAAGGGATCGGGCCGCTCGCGCTGGCGGCCGACGCGCCGCGCCTGTAGGACCCCCACAGCGCGTACCAAGCGGCAGCCGAGCAAGGACAGGCCCCAGCCTGCTCGCCGGCCTGGCGGGGTCCTACAAACCGCCCTGTGGCGGGCCTCACAGCGGCTGATCGGCTGTCACGGCCCTGCGGGCGGGCAGAGTGCCCCCGGCCGGGGTTGCGGCGGGGGATCCAGCCCTCACGCGGGTACCGCCCTGCAAGGCACGTAGGTTCGGCGCGTCCTGCGGGAGGCGTGACGAAGTGACGGAGTGAGGCACGGTTCGCATCGGCGCGTAAGAGTAAGGGCGGATTTCTTCTTAGGGTGGATGCCAGATACTCGTCACTTCGTCACTTCGTCACTTCCAGGACAGGAATGCGGATTCTCTCGTCCTGCTTCTGTGCCGAGGACCGGGCATGCGAAAGCCCCGCCCGACCCACAGGGGCCGGACGGGGCTAGAGAGTGTTACGCGAGCTGTTCCTCTCGCTCAACGGCTGCAAGTGCCGCTGCTTCGGGGTCCGTGAACACCCCGATGTCGAACGACAGGCGGCGAGTCACGTCCCGGCTTCCTCGGGTCGTCTCTCCAACCTCTATTCGTACTCCGACCTGCCGGAGGAGGTCCCGCTTGCCTTCCGTGTCCTCGCTGCGCCACAGCTTCGCGTAGGTCTCGCCGGTGGCGATGACCTCCGTCCTCGGCGGGATGACAGGTGCAGCGGAAAGCCTGTCAAGCCTGTCGGACCGGGCCTGAAGCTGCCGTGCGACTGCCGCAGCGGCGGTGCCGCGCAATCCGACCAGTTGAGCCGACAGCTCCTCCACGTCTGCTGTCAGTTCCTCGATTTCGGCGTTGTGGTCCTGTCCGGGTATTGCAATGATCTGGAACACCTCCTTTTCTCCGAATGCTGTAAGGAACTGGTCCTCCGCGTAGCGATCCACGGCGTCGGCGATCACATATGCAGGCTTTCGGCATGACTTGCCGTGTGCCCTTGCCGCGCAGCGGTATTGGCGCTTTGGCTCTTTGCGGTTCGGGCCTGGCGAAAGCCAGCCTTGGTAAAGTCGTCCGCCGCAGACTCCGCAATGAAGAATTCCCAGGAGCGGGTGTGCGTCGGATCGCCTCTCCGGGGCCGTTCCGGCAGTCTCGTCGAGCTTGTTTTGCAGTCGGTTGAAAGCTTCGATCGGAATCAGGGCGTCGCCCCTGACCACGTATTCGCCATTCTCATCTCGCACGACCTTGCCATTGTGCGTGAACCGGCCGGTGAGATGCTGGTTCCTGAGATAGTCGGTGACCATTCCGGGGTTCCAGCGCGCATCGGGGTCGATTTCTCGCCCGGCAAGCCTGCGCCGGTGGTTTGCCGGAGTTACGGCCGGGTGATTCTTGTTCACCCAGTCGGATATCGCGTGGCGGCTCTTGTCGTTGAGTGCCATATCCACCATGTGGTCGCCGATTTCTGCGGTGTTCCACATTGGGTCATCCGATTCATCGTTGAGGCCAAGCCACCATCCCTCATCCTCGGTCGGGTGAGGAACCGGCCTCGCGTGGAAGGGGACCGGCCCGCCGGACCAGCGGCCGACCGAGCGCAGGAACTCGGATGCCCCGGTCGTGCGCTCCTTGATGGCCTCCGCCTCCATCTGGGCAGCGAAGGCGAGCACCATCATGATCAGCTCGGACATGGGGGAGCCGAAGTCCAGCTCAAGCCGGGCGCTCCCGGGCCCCTCGGCGAAGATGAGCCGCTTCTTGTGGTCCTTGGCCCACTGGCCAAGCTGGGCCATGTCCGCCATCTTGCGGACGGCCCGGTCCAGACGCCACCAGGCGATTACGTCGAACTCGTCGGGGCGACGCATCCACTCGCCCAGCTCCGGCCGCTCGTGCGGCGGGACCTTTGAGGCCGACACATCCATGTCGCGGGCCCACCCGACGACGTGTCCGCCAATGTCGGCGGCCACGCGCTCTACCGCTGCCTCCTGACGCTCAGGGGAAGTGCTGTTGTCCCGGTACCGGCTGAGTCGGGTAGCGCCGAGGACGCGCGGTCCCCTTTGTGCAGGTATCACTCTGTGCTCTTGCCTCTCTCGTACGTACGCACCTTAGTCCGGTACGACAACCCGTACGACGTCGGCATGAGCGGCCTGCTCGGCTACGGCTCCTGCCACGACGCGCTGCACTCCGCCGACCTGGTGCTGCTGCTCGGCACCGACTTCCCGTACGACTCCTTCCTCCCGCAGGCCCGCACCGTCCAGGTGGACCACGATGCCACCCGGCTGGGCCGCCGCACCCCGCTCGAACTCGCCGTCCACGGGGACGTCTCGGCCACCCTGCGGGCCGTCCTGCCGCTGCTGGAGCCCAAGGACGACCGGAGCTTCCTGGACGAGCTGCTGCGCAAGCACTGCCGCGCCCTGGAGGACGTGGTCGGTGCCTACACCCGGGACATCGAGAAGCACCTGCCCATCCACCCCGAGTACGTGGCCTCGGTGCTGGACGAGGTGGCCGCCGACGACGCGGTGTTCACCGTGGACACCGGGATGAACAACGTCTGGGCCGCCCGCTACCTCCAGCCCAACGGGCGCCGCCGGGTGATCGGCTCGTTCCTGCACGGTTCGATGGCCAACGCGCTGCCGCACGCGATCGGCGCCCAGCTCGCCTGCCCGGGGCGGCAGGTGGTCTCGATGTCCGGCGACGGCGGCCTCTCCATGCTGCTCGGCGAGCTGCTCACGGTGGTCAAGCACCGGCTGCCGGTGAAGACCGTGGTCTTCAACAACGGCGCACTCGGCATGATCAAGCTGGAGATGCTGGTCTCCGGCTACCCAGAGTCGGAGATCGACAACGGCGATGTGGACTACGCCGGGATCGCCCGGGCGATCGGCATCCCGGCGAAGCGGGTCACCGACCCGGCGCGGGTCCGGGAGGTGCTGACGGAGGCGCTGGAGCGCCCGGGGCCGGCCCTGGTGGACGTGGTCACCGACCCGAACGCGCTGTCCATCCCGCCGGCGATCACCGCCGCCCAGCTGAAGGGGTTCGCGCTGGCGGCCGGTCGGACGGTGCTCTCCGGCGGGGTCGGGCGCATGATCGATCTGGCCCGCAGCAACCTGCGCAACATTCCGCGGCCGTAGCGCCCGAGGATCTTTCCCGGCCGTCCCGGGGTACCCGGGCCACCGGGGCGGCTCTCGGGGAGGTTTGCCTCTGAGGCAAGTTTCTTGCCCCTGCGGCACGGCGGGTGTCCACTGGTCACATGACCACCAGCCCGACCGGCCACTCCACCCCTGGCGAGCAGCTCGACGACCAGGAGGTGGCCGGCCTTGCCGCCAGGCTGCGGGAGCACCGGCTCAGCAGCCGCCTCACGCTGGAGGTCGCCGCCGGCCGGATCGGTCTCTCACCAGCCTATCTGTCCCGACTGGAGACCGGCAGGCGGCAGCCCTCGCTGCCCGTCCTGCTCGGTCTCGCCCGGGCCTACGGAACCTCCGTCTCCGGACTTCTCGGCGAGGCCATGGTCGAGCCGGACCCGGTGGTGCGCGGCGGCGTGATCGAACCCGGCCGCGCGGGCGGCTGGGGCTACCGCCGGGCCGGCGCGCCCGGCCGGGCGATGCAGGCGCTGCGGGTCCATGTCCCCCCGGGCGTCCAGGACACCGTCGTCCGGGTGCACCCCGGCGAGGAGTGGCTGTACGTCCTTCAGGGCCGGCTGAAGCTGACCCTCGGCGACCGCGTCCACCTGCTCGCGGAGGGCGACTCCGCGCACTTCGACTCGCTCACCCCGCACTGCATCGCCGCCGACTCGGCGGACGGGGTGGAGCTGCTTTTCGTGCACACCCTGCTGCAGAGCCCCGGCGGCGAACTCTGCCTCGGCGGCGGCCCTGTAGCACCGCACTGACCCACCGTCAGAAATCTTGGAGGAGATCTCCCATGGCTGATCCCACCACCACCGCAGCCACCGCAGCGGCCACCGCGGCCGTCGCCGACCCCGCCGCGCCGGCCGTCGCGCCGAAGACCGTCGACGCCGGCAAGTGGGCCAACCGCCGCGTCGGCATCCGGGTGCTGATCTACATGGTCGCCACCCACGCCTTCGCGGGCTTCATCATGCTGCTGTTCGAGCTGGGCAACCGGAACAAGTAGCCGCGCCCTCAACCGGAGACGATGCGCCACCCCAGATGGCGTCCGCCGCCCCGGACCTGCGTCAGCCGGTACCAGAGGCGCAGCGAGGCATCGAGGTCGTCGTACTGGTCCGGCCCGACGTACGCCGGGCGCAGGCCGACCGCCGTGATCAGCCGCTCGACGGCCGAGCGGTCGGCCTCGGACGAGGAGAACAGCAGGTCGGCGGGCACGCCGTCGAACAGCGGGCGGTCGAACAGCTCCACCCCGACATTGCTGAACGCCCGCGCGTAGCGGGCGCCGGGGGCCAGCCGGGCCACGGTGTCCGCGCTGTGCAGCACGCCGCCCTCGCCGATCCGGTTGGTGGCGTCGACGACCAGGGCCCCCGCGAGCGCGCCGCCGTGCTCGGTGAGCAGCTCCTCGACGGCCGTGCCCATCACGGCCAGCACCACGGTGCCGGCGCCCGCGAGCGCCTCGGCGATACCGACCGCCCGCACCGGCCCGTCGGGTACGGCGGCCGGGTCGCGCGCGCCGAGGACGACGCCCAGCCCGGCGGCGTGGAACGCCCGGGCGAGGCTGCTGCCGACGCTGCCCGCGCCGATGACGGCGACACCGGTCATGAAGGCCCCCTCCACTGAAGACTCCTGACGTTCGGAAACCCCGATGCCCGCCGTGGAATTCCTCAGGCCAGCCCGCCGGGGGCGGAGGTCCGCACCAGCTCGCAGAGTGCGTCCAGGGCCGCCGGGAACGCGTGCTCGGGCGGGGTCGCGTACCCGACCACCAGGGCGGGCGGGGCGTCCGGGGCCGCCGCCGGGTCGGCCAGGCACCAGGCGAGGCCGGTGAGGGCCAGCCCGGCGGCCTCGGCGCGGGCCAGCAGCTCCGTCTCCGGGACGGACCCGGGCGGCAGCCGCAGGACGGCGTGCAGCCCGGCGGCGATGCCGGTCACCCGGACGTGCGGGGCGCGTTCGGCGAGCACCGCGACCAGCCGGTCCCGGCGGCGCCGGTAGTGCAGCCGGCAGCGGCGGATGTGGCGGTCGTACGTCCCGGAGGTGATCAGCTCGGCGAGGGTGAGCTGGTCCAGCACCGGGGACATGCCGTCCGCCAGCCGCTTCTGCCGGGCCACCGGCTCGACCAGCGCGTCCGGCAGTGCCAGCCAGGCCAGTCGCAGGCCGGGGGCGAGGCTCTTGGCCGCGGTGCCCGCGTACACCACCCGCTCGGGGTCGAGCGCCTGCATCGCGCCGAGCGGCTGCCGGTCGAAGCGGAACTCGCCGTCGTAGTCGTCCTCGATCACGTACCCGTCGTGCTCGCGGGCCCAGGCGACGGCCGCCGCCCGGCGCTCGGGGGCCAGCGGTACGCCGGTCGGGAACTGGTGGGCCGGGGTGAGCAGGACGGCGCTCCACCGGGAGCCCAGCAGGTCGGTCCTGGCGCCCGACTCGTCCAGCGGCAGCGGCGCCGCGGCCAGCCCGGCGGCCCGCAGGACGGCGAGCTGCGGCGGCAGCCCGTACGCCTCGACACCCATCGTGCGGGCGCCGCGCTCGCGCAGGGCGGCGCAGAGCAGGCCGAGGCCCTGGGTGAAGCCGGCGCAGATCAACAGGTGGTCGGGGTCGGTGCGGACCCCACGGACCCGGGCGAGGTAGTCGGCCAGCGCCTCCCGCAGCTCGATCCGGCCGAGCGGGCTGCCGTATCCGAACGCCTCGTGCGGTGCGGTGGCGAGCGCCCGCCGGGTGGCCGTCAGCCAGGCGCCGCGCGGGAAGAGCGAGACGTCCGGCCGCCCGGGCAGCAGGTCGTGCCGGGCGGGGCGGCGGTCCTGCCGGGCGCCCGCCGTCCGGTGGCCGGGGCGCGGGGCGGCCCGCTCGGCCACCGTGGTGCCCGAGCCCTGCCGCGAGGTGAGCCACCCCTCGGCGCTGAGCTGCCCGTACGCCTCGACCACGGTGTTCCGGGCGATCCCCAGGTCCTCGCCGAGCGCCCGCGAGGACGGCAGCCGCGTCCCGGGCGCCAGCCGTCCGTCCTGCACGGCCTCCCGCAGCGCCTCCTCCAGCGCCGCCCGCAGGCCGGCTCCGGCGGCCCGCCGCTCGGTGAGGTCGAGGTGCAGATCGCCGCCGAAGGCGGTCCAGGAGGTGGTCATGGGGGCCGTTCCGTGCGGGCGTGCTGTCCGTACGGGAATTATCGTTCCTCCCGCGGCCGCCGGCCGCCGGCGCCGGGCAGCCGGTCCGGCGCGGGCCTCAGCGGATTTCGGCGGATTTCGGCGGACCTCAGCGGACGACCGGGAGGACCGGGGTGTCCGTGCGGCCGGTGGCGGCCTCGATGAAGGCGACCGGGTCGGCCACTTCGGCGAGCAGGGTACGGGTGGCGTGCAGGGCGGCGGTGGCCGGGGGCGGGCCGCCGATCGCGGCGATCAGGTCGAGCAGGTGGACGGTCGCCTCCATCACCGCCACCTCGCGGAGCGCGCCGATCGTCACCGCGCCGAGCAGCGGGTGGGCGATCACGGTGGCGGGTGGCAGGTCGGCGATCGCGGCGAGTGCGGCCGGGCCCTCGGTGGCGAACCGGGCCACCAGCGCGGCGGGTTCGGTCGCCCCGGCCGTCTGCCGGGCGCTCTCGGCGATCCGTTCCGCCGCGGTGTGCGCCAGCCCGCCGGGCCGGTTGTAGGCGCGCAGGATGCCCGCGCCGCTGTCCACCGCCGCCGGGGCGTCCACCACGGCCCCCCGCAGCTGCGCGAACTGCGCCGGGTCGGGCGCCACATGGGCGTACAGGTCCTGCACCGACCACCCGGGCAGACGGGTCGGCCGGCCCCACCCCTGGGGGTCCAGTGCCGCGCCGCGCTCGGCCCAGGATTCCCACAACCCGGTCAGCAGTGCCAGGTCGTGGTCGATGTGATGGGGCATCCGGTACTCCTTCGGGCCGGTGTCACTGATCTCGGCCCACCGTAACGGGCCGGGGCCGGGGCCTGGGCGCGGGGACTAGGGTGCGGCCATGGCGAACTATGTACTCGTGGCAGGCGCGTGGCTCGGAGCGTGGGCGTGGGACGAGGTGGCGGCCGACCTGCGCGCGGCCGGGCACACCGTCCATTCGCTGACGCTGTCCGGCCTCGCGGAGAGGCGCGGCGGGGCGGCCGGGCAGCAGGCCCATGTGCGGGACATCGTCGACGAGGTCGAGCGGCTCGACCTGCGGGGCGTCGTCCTGGTCGGGCACAGCTACTCGGGCATCCCGGTCGGGCAGGCCGCCGAGCGGATCGGCGACCGGCTGGCGCAGGTGGTGTTCGTCGACGCCAACGTGCCCGCGGACGGCGAGTCGTTCGTC
Source organism: Kitasatospora sp. NPDC088548 (assembly GCF_044753005.1). NCBI lineage: Bacteria > Bacillati > Actinomycetota > Actinomycetes > Kitasatosporales > Streptomycetaceae > Kitasatospora > Kitasatospora sp. NPDC088548. Next base: position 37,416 of record NZ_JBIVMI010000025.1, on the reverse strand, counting down.
TCGGGCTGGCCGGACGGCCGGGCCGAGGTGGAGGCGTCGATCGCCGCGAACGGCGGCTTCTGGGCGCCCCTGACCGCGCCCGACTACGCGGGCCAGGGCCTCACCGCCGAGCAGATCGGACGGATCGTGGCCGGTTCGACCCCGCATCCGGGCGCCACGCTCACCGAGCCGGCCGTCCTGGCGGGCCCGCTCACCGCGCTGCCGGCGACGTACGTCAAGTGCCTGCTCGACGGCGCCGAGCCGAACCCCGACGTGGCCGAGCTGCTGAAGAGCGCGCACTGGCGGCTGGTCGAGCTGGACACCGGTCACTGGCCGATGTTCTCCGGGCCGCGTGAACTGGCCCGTCTCCTGGGTGGGTTGGCGGCGGAGGAGTAGTGGTCGGACCGGCAGGCGCACCGCGCTGCCGCCGCCGGACGTGTCACCGCCGGACGCGCCGCCCGGTGGGTCACCCGTCCAGGGGGATCCGGCGCCAGGCGCCGCCGTCCGGTACCGGGGCCGGGCCGAAGTCGTACCGCACGCCGCCCGGTCCGAAGGCGAGCAGGGAGATCGAGGACGAGCCCCAGATCCGCCCGTCGCCGAACTCGCGGCGCTGGACGAGGGCGGCCGGATCGTCCAGTGGCAGGCCGTCGCCGGAGACGACCGGCAGCCACGCACCCCATGCCGCCCCGGTGGACCCTTCGCCCGGTTCGGGCCGCACCGCGGCCTCGAACCGGGCCCGGAAGCGGGCGGCCCGGGCGGCCATCAGGGTGCGGATCAGCTCCGAGGTGGTGCGGCTCTCCGCCTCCCCCTCCAGCCCGTCGTTGAGCACCACGTTCAGGCCGGCCGGCAGTTCGCGGTCCTCCAGCCCGGTGCCGCCCCAGCTGAGCACACGGGCGCCGGCCGACCGGACGAGGACCAGGTGGAACGGGTCGTACCGGGCCAGGTCGAGCCGGTCGAGGCCGTCCTCCCGGACGGCGATCAGGGGCAGCTTCCCGCGCGACAGGCGGGCCCGCGCCGGGGCCGGCGCGCCGAAGCCGTTCAGCAGGCAGGCCGCGGCCGCCGGCCGGTCCGGGGCGCCCGGGTCGACCGCGAGCCAGGTGCCGCCCGCCGCGAGGTCCAGGCCGCCGACCAGCGACGGCCGCGCGGGCCAGTGGCGGTCCGGCGGCAGCCACCGCCGGCCGGCGTACTCGTCCCGTACGGAGAGCAGCAGGACCGGCACGGCCGACGACGGCTCGATGCTGACGAACGCCGTACACATGGACCGGCCCCCTGCCCTGGACTCCGGGCGGTCGGCGGTGCCGCCCTGCCTGCGATCCTCGCACGCCCGTTCGTCGTTCGGACCGGTCTGTACCCTCCCTTTTCCGGGGCCGCCGTGCCACACTCGGCCGGACCGGGAAGCGTCGGCCGGATCCGGTCGGGCGGCCCGGGGCCGACCCCAAGTGGCCCGAGGTTTCGTGGTTCAAATGAACCAGGGATGTGGTCCACTCCGCCCCTAGGCTGGTGGCCATGACGACGAACGAGAACGCCACCGTCCCCGCCCCCGAGCAGCGGCTCTCCCTGCCCGACCTCGCCCCGGACTTCTACCGGGCGATGGCCGGTCTGGAGCGCGCCTCCCGGCAGGGCGTCGACCCGAAGCTGGCCGAGCTGGTCAAGGTGCACGCCTCGATGATCAACGGCTGCGCCTTCTGCATCGACATGCACTCCACCGACGCGGTGAAGAACGGTGAGCAGGACCACCGGCTGCTCTCCCTCCCGGCCTGGCGGGAGACCCCCTGGTTCACCGCCAGGGAGCGGGCCGCGCTGGCGCTCACCGAGTCGGTCACGCTGCTGACCCAGGGTCATGTGCCGGACGCCGTCTACCAGGAGGCCGCCGCGCAGTTCGAGCAGGCCGAGCTGGCCCAGCTGATCGCGCTGATCGTCACCATCAACGCCTGGAACCGGATCGGCGTCACCTCCCGCCTCAGCCCGGCCGCCAAGTAGGCCGGGGGAGCAGCGGACATGACGACGAACCAGCAGGAGAAGGCCCGGCTCCTCCACACCCTGCACCGCCCCGGCGAGCCCCTGGTGCTCGCCAATGTGTGGGACGCGGCCGGCGCCAGGCTGGTCGCCGCCGCCGGGGCGACGGCCGTCGCGACGGCCAGCGCGAGCGTCTCCTGGGCGCTCGGCTACGCGGACGGCGAGGCGGCGGACCGGGACGAGGTGCTCGCCCAGACCGCGCTGATCGTCCGCTCGGTGGAGCTGCCGGTCACGGCTGACCTGGAGAGCGGTTTCGCGGCGACGGCGGCCGGGGTCGGCGAGACGATCACCGCGCTGCTCGCCACCGGCGCGGTCGGCGTCAACCTGGAGGACGGGGACCGGACCGCCGCCGAGGCGGCCGAGCGGATCGCGGCGGCCCGGGCGGCGGCCGACGCGGCCGGTGTGCACCTGTTCGTCAACGGCCGCACCGATGTGTTCCTGCACGGGATCGGCGACCCGGCCGGCCGGCTGGACGAGGCGGTCCGCCGCCTGCGCGCCTACGTCGAGGCGGGGGCGGACGGGGTGTTCGTGCCCGGTGTCGCCGACCCGGAGACGATCGCCGCCCTGGTCGCGGCCGTCCCCGCACCGCTGAACGTCGTCGCGGGACCGGGCTCGCCGTCCGTGCCGGAGCTGGCGAAGCTCGGCGTGGCCCGGGTCAGCCTCGGGCCGGGCCTGGCCAGGGTGGCGTACGCGGCGGTGCGCCGCGCCGCCGAGGAGGTGTACGCGAGCGGCACGTACGGCGCCCTCGACGGCGGGCTCACCTACCAGGAGCTGAACGCCCTCGCCGAGGGCTGAGCGGCACCGCGGGCGAGGGCGGCGGCGAGGGCGCCGCGCGGGGGAGGGGGCGCCGGCCTCAGCCGATCTGCCCGCTGAGGCCGGGGTGGGACATCTGGTTGGTGCCGATGGCCTCCACCTCCTGCGCCGCGTGGCCGACCAGCGGGAGCTTGCCCGCCTCGCGGAGGACGAGGTCGCCGGGGGAGAGGTCGAGGCCGCTGGACAGGCCGTCGAGGGCGTCCGCGGACGTCGCGGAGGCCGCGGACGCGGCCGGGGTGGCCAGGGCGAGGCCCGCCATGGTGAGGGCGGCCAGGGTCGCGAGTTTCTTCATGAAACGCCAACGACCCCGGCCGCCCTCAGGTCACCCGGTTCACCCCACCGCGTGGGCACCCGGGCGCACGCCGGTCGCCCGGTGCGGGCGGCTCCGCCGGCTCCGACGGCTCAGACCGTGACGCGCAGCGTCCGCACACTGTTGCTGACGAACGAGCCGATGGGCTCCGGCGCCGTCCCCTCCACCAGGGCCAGCCCGGGGAAACGGCCGAACAGCGACCGCAGCGCGGTCTCCGCCTCCAGCCGGGCGAGGCCCGAACCGAGGCAGAAGTGCGGACCGTGGCCGAGCGAGAGGTGCCGGTTCGGCTGCCGGGTGATGTCGAAGCGGTCGGCGTCCTCGTAGTGCCCGGCGTCCCGGCCGGCGGCCGCGTACGAGGCGAGCAGCGCCTCGCCGCGCCGGATCACCACGTCGCCGACGACGATGTCCTCGATCGCGTAGCGCAGCGGGAACTGCCCGACCGGCGAGTCGTACCGCAGCGTCTCCTCGACCACCGCGGACCAGGGCTGCTCGCCGTCCAGCACCAGCCGCAGCTGCTCGGGGTTGGCGAGCAGGGCGCGGACGGCGTTGGTGATCAGGTTGAGCGTGGTCTCGTGCCCGGCCACCAGCATCAGCAGCAGGGTGCCCACCAGCTCGCGCTCGCTGAGCCGGTCGTCGGACTCCCGGGCGGCGATCAGGTCGGTGGTGAGGTCGTCGCCGGGCCGGGCGCGCTTGGCCTCGACCAGCCCGGCGAGCAGCGCCTGGAGGCCCTGCTGGGCGGCGACGGCGGCGGCGGGGGTCGCCGAGCTGGAGACCATGGTGTCGGACAGCTCGTGCAGCTCGTCCTGCTGCTTCGGCGGCAGGCCCAGCAGCTCGCCGATGACCTGCATCGGCAGCGGGTAGGCGAAGTGCTCGCGCAGGTCGAAGTCGCCTTCCAGAAGGGCGACCTGGTCGAGCAGCGCGGTGGTCCTGGCCTCGACGGCGGGCTGGAGCTCGGCGATCCGGCGCGGGGTGAACGCCTGGCTGACCAGGCCGCGCAGCCGCCGGTGGTCCTCGCCGTCGGCGGTGACCATGCCCGGCACGGTGACGAAGTTCAGCAGTGGCCAGCCCTGGGGCAGGCGGTTCTCGGTGAAGGTGCTCCAGAGCTGCGGGTTCTTGCCGACGCGCGGGTCGGCGAGCAGTTCCTGGAGGGTGTCGTGGTGGGTTATCGCCCAGACCACCACCCCGCCAGGGAGTTCCACCAGGACCGCCGGGCCGGCTTCCCGGAGTCGGGCGTTCTCGCCGTGCTGGTCGCGTCCGAAGGGGTCGAGTCTGACGGGCTGGCGGTCGTCGGCGGTGTCCATGCGGGCCTCTCGGGGGCTGGCGGGCGGGGCGGGGTGAAGGCGCTGTAGAGCACCGGCAGGCTGACCAGGGCGCGCGACCAGGGGGACGGCCGCCAGGACAGTTCTCCTGCGGGGACGGCGAGCTGGAGATCCGGCAGGCGGTGCAGCAGGGTCTCGACGGCGGTCTCGACGATGATCCGGGCCGGCTGCTGGGCGGGGCAGACGTGCTTGCCGGCGCCCCACGCCAGATGGGCCCGGTTGCCGCCGAGGGCGCCGTGCACGCTGGACGCGTTGCCCTGGGCGGCCGGATCGGCGTTGGCCGCGGCCAGGCCGAGGACGAGCATGTCGCCCTCGCTGATGTACTGGCCGCCGAGGACGGTGTCGCCGGTCGCCCACCGGCCGGGGAAGTTCTGCGTCGGCGGGTCGCGCCACAGCACCTCCTCCAGCGCGTCGGCGACGGTGAGCCGGCCGCCGGTGAGGGTGGCCCGGAAGCGGCGGTCGGTGAGCAGCAGCCGCAGCGTGTTGCCGGTCCAGTTGATGGCGGTCTCGTTGCCCGCGACCAGGATCACCACCAGGTGGTGCACGGCCTCCTCGTCGGTCAGCGCGGCCGGGTGGGCCAGCAGCCAGGAGGTGAGGTCGGCGCCGGGTGTGGCGCGGCGGCGCCGGACCAGGTCGACCAGGAGCGCCTGGAACTCCGCGTTGGCCCGCACCGAGTCCCTGCTGCTGTCCACGAAGTGGCTGATCAGCTCGATGAGATGGGGGCCGGCCTCGGCGGGCAGGCCGAGCAGCTGGGTGAAGACCAGCAGCGGCAGCCGGCGGGCGTACTGGGCGATCAGGTCGGCGGTGCCGTCCGGTCCCCAGCTGTCGATCAGGGCGTTGGCGGCGGCCTCGGTGGTCTCGCGCAGCTGGCGGTGGTCGATCTGGGCGAGGGTGTCGGCGACGGCGGCCCGCAGCCGCTGGTGCTCGGCGCCGTCCAGGTTGAGCAGGGTGGGCCGCCACGAGGTCATCGGCAGCAGCCGTGAGTCGGGGGCGAGCCGGCCCTCGGCGGGGACCTTCCAGCGGCGCGAGTCCTTGGAGAACAGCGCTTCGTTGCGGGTGAGTTCGAGCAGCTCGGCGTAGCCGATCACCAGCCAGGCCTCGACCCCGGGCTCCAGCTCGATCGGCGCGACCGGGCCGTACCGGGCGCGCATCCGGGAGTAGTGGCCGTGCGGGTCGTCGGCGACGGCGGCGCCGTACAGCGGGGTGGGCGGGACTCCCGCGGGGATGCCGCCGCCCCCCGCGACGTGCATCGGGCAGCCCGGCGGGGGCCCGGCCTGCGAAGGCCCGGGGGAGGCCGGAACGGCCCTGCCGGGATCGGGAGTCGTCATCGCTGGAGCTCCAGTACGGCGGTGGAGTGCAGATGGTCGACGAAGTCGATCAGCAGGTCGTAGGCGGCCCGCCGGTCGCGTGCGTCGCAGTACAGGATCGGCACCTCGGGCAGCAGGTCGAGGGCGGAGCGCAGCTCGTCCTCGGGGTAACTCGGCGTGCCAGGGAAGGTGTTGACCGCCACCGCGAACGGGATGCGCTGCTCCTCCAGCCGGCCGAGCACGTCGAAGCTCTCGTCCGGGCGGCGCAGGTCGACCATGGCGATGGCGCCGAGCGCGCCGCGCGACAGGTCGTCCCAGAGCGGCCAGAACCGCTGCTGCCCGGGGGTGCCGAAGAGGTACAGGGCGAGCCGGGCGTTGAGCGTGATCCGGCCGAAGTCCAGGGCGACGGTGGTGGTGGTCTTGTCGCCGCGCCCGGTGAGGTCGTCGATGCCGCTGCTGGCGGCCGTCATGGTCTCCTCGGTGCGCAGCGGGGTGATCTCACTGAGCGAGCCGACCAGGGTGGTCTTGCCCACCCCGAACGGGCCGGTGACCAGGATCTTCACCGCGCCCTGGACCGAGGACGGCAGGTACTGCGGCTCGGCGGGCAGGTCGGCCGGGGCTTCAGCGGAGTTGGCGGAGGCCAACGAGCACCTCTTCCAGAAGGGTTGTGGGCAGGCGTTCGGCCTGCGGTACGGGTGGGAGCACCTGGACGGCGCCGAGGTCCCAGAGGTCGCCGACCAGCACCTTGACGACGCCGAGCGGCAGGGCGAGGTGGGCGGCGACCTCGGCGACCGAGAGCAGTCTGCGGCAGAGGTCCAGGATGCGCTGGTGCTCGCGGTTGAGCAGCGCGTCCTCGGGGAGTTCGGGTCGGTCGGGTAACGCGCTGACCAGGCTCTCGATGGCGAGTGCGGCCCGGGTGGGCCGGCTGCGGCCACCGGTGATCACATAGGGCCGGACCGGCCCGCTCACCGCTGTCCCCCCGCCGCGTGGTCGACGCGCGGTGGGCTGGTGAGGTGGCTGCCGATCCGTTCGACCAGGACCTGCATCTGGTAGGCGACCAGACCGGCGTCCACGGCCTCGCCGGTCACCACGGCCAGATGGGCGCCGGCTCCGGCGGCGACGATGAAGAGGTACCCGCCGCCGTACTCGATGATGATCTGGCGGGTGGCGCTGCCCTGGCCGCCGAAGCCCTGGGCGACCCCGCGGGCCAGGGACTGCAGGCCCGAGCAGGCGGCGGCGAGCCGCTCGGCGTCCTCACGCACGATGCCCGCGCTGCGGCCGATCTCCAGGCCGTCGTTGGACACCACGACGGCGTGCTGGACCTCGGGGACGGAGATGATGTCGGCGAGCAGCCAGCCGAGATCAGGGGTGGTGGTCATGGAACTCTCCGGAGCGCTGGGGAAGTCGGGGGGAAACGGGAAGGGAAGGGTCGGGCTGTGCCTGGGCCTGGACCCGGGCCCGGACCGCCGAGCGGCCGCTGGCGGTGCCGGCCTGGAACATCGCCATGAACGCCTGCGCCTCCCGGGCCGAGCGGTACGGAGGCGTGGGCGGGGGCGTGGGGGCGGTGCCCTGGGCGGTGCGGTTGCCGCGGTCGCGCCGGTGGCTCCGGCGGGGCAGGGGCGGCGGGGTGGGACCGGCCTCGGGGAGCGGACCGGCCGGCGGGGTCTCCAGCAGCGGGTGCCCGGAGCCGTGCACGGACGGGTACGGGTACGGGGGAGGTACGGCCTGGCGGGGGCCGGCCGTGAACGCCCGGTCGTCCGGGCCCAGGCCCGGGACGGTCGGCGGCAGCGGTTCGGTGAGCAGCGCGTTCGGCAGCAGCACCACCACCCGCACCCCGCCGTACGGTGACGGCGCCGAGCTGAGGGTGACCCGGAAGCCGTACTGCTCGGCGAGCCGGCCGACCGCCGCGAGACCCAACTGCGGTACCTCGCCGAGGCGGGAGACCTCCAGCGAGGTGCCGCCGGCCAGGGCGGAGGCCGCCTTGGCGACGGCCTGCTCGGGCATGCCGACGCCGCCGTCGTCGATCTCGACGACGGCGCCGTTGTGCACCGGCATGAGGGTGACGAACACCTGGGTGCTGGGCGGGGAGTAGCGGGTGGCGTTGTCCAGCAGCTCGGCCACGGCGTGGATCAGCGCCTCGGCGGCGGCGCCGACCACGGCGGTCTCGATCCGGCTGCGGACCACCACCCGCTGGAAGGGCAGGATGCGCGACTGGGCGCCGCGCACCACGTCCTCCAGGGAGACGGGCTCGGGCCAGTGCCGTCCGGCCCTGGCGCCGCAGAGGACGGCCAGCGTCTGGGCGAGCCGGGCCTGTTGGGCGGCGGCGTGGTCCGCCTTGAGCAGGCCTTCCAGCAGCGCCGGGTCGTCGTGGGTGCGCTCCATCTCGTCCAGCAGGGCCTGCTGGTCGTGGGCCATGACGAGGATCCGGCGGGCCACGCTGAGGAAGGCCCGCTGGGTGGAGGCGTTGAGCTCCTGCTCCTGCTGGACGGCGGCCAGTTCGGAGCCGCGCCGGGACAGTTCGGCGTCGAGCCGCTCCGTCAGCCGGGCGATGTCGCGCCGCTGCTGGTCGGCGCGGCGGCGCTGGGTGGCGGAGACCGCGCGGTAGCGGGCGGCGGCCACGAGGGCGAGGGCGGCGATTACGCCGGTTGCCGTTGCACACCACTGAGTCATCGTCACGCCGCGAATTCTAGGGTGATGATCCTACGAAGGTGTGAACGGATCTCGCCAAGTGACTGGATCTCGTCAATATCCCGTCAATACGGCGTCAATCAGACGTCCTTCGGGCCCGATCGGCCAGGTGGCGGGCGGTGCGGGGCGGTCGGACGGGACCGGCTGGGCGCGGGCCGGGTACGGGCTGGGCGCGGGCCGGGGCATCGTGCGGGTGCGAACGGGTGGGTCGGGGGTGGCGCGGAGCGGGGGCCGTCCGCCCCCGCGCGGACGGCCCCGTCAGGCCTTCGGCCAGTCGCGGAGGCCGCTGGTGAGGACCGCGATCAGACGGTCCTGGGTGACCGAGAGGTCCTCCGCGAGCTGGAAGCCACCGCCGATGGAGAGCGAGGCGAAGCCATGGGCCACCGAGCGGACGGTGCGGGCGGCGTGGATCGCCTCGGGGCCGTCCAGCCCGTACTCGCGGAGCACCGCGACGATCACCCCGACCAGCCGGCCGGCCGCCCGGGTCAGGTCGTCGTCCGGCCGGGGGGCCTGCGGCAGCGCGTTGTAGCGGTGCGGGTGCTCGGTGGCGTAGGCGTGGTAGGCCCGCAGGACGGCGGCCACCGCGTCGTCGCCGCCGCGGCCGAGGGCGGCCTCGGCGAGGCGGTCGGCCAGTTCCTCGGTGACCCGGACGGCGACCAGCCGGCGCAGCTCGGCGAGGCCGCCGCTGACGTGCTTGTACAGCGAGGGGGTGGCCACGCCGGCCCGGCTGGCGACGGCGGCCAGGGTGAGGGCCTCGGGGCCCTGCTCGTCGATGAGGGCGAGGGCGTGGCCGACGACCTGGTCGGGGGTCAGTCCTACTCGGGGCACGTGCGGTCTCCGGGGGTTCGTGGGGCGGGGCAGGGGCGTGCGGTGCGGGGGCCGGGGCTCAGGAGAGTTCGGCGAGGAAGGGCAGCAGCGCGTCGGCGGTGGCCTGCGGGTGGTCGGCCATCGGGTAGTGCCCGGCGCCCTCGATCATCACCTTGCGGGCCCCGAGCGCGGCCGTCTGCCGGTCGGCGACCAGCTCCGGGTTCGGGAAGTCGGGGTCCTTGGCGCCCATCACGACCAGCGCCGGGCACCGCACCGCGGCGGTCCAGCCGACCGGCGACGAGTCCCCGCGGAGCTGGCCCCGGACGGCGGTCCGGCGGCCGGGCGTGCGCAGCGCGGCGACCAGGCCGTCCACGTAGGCGTCGAAGTCGGCCGGCTTGGCGGTCGGGAACGCCATCTTGCGGTGGTAGAGGCCCCAGGAGGCGGGGACGTAGGTCAGCAGCGGGCCCATCAGGCCGAACACGGCGCGCTGCATCAGGTTCGGCGGCGGGTTCTCGACGAAGGCGTTCAGCAGGACGATCCCGGCGACCCGCTCGGGTGCGTCCCCGGCGGCCTTGACCACGGTGGCGCCGGTGTACGAGTTGCCGGCCAGCACGGCGCTCCGGATGCCGAGGTGGTCGAGCAGGGCGATGACGTCGGTGGCGACCGCGGCGGGCGAGTAGTCGTCCCAGGCGATCGAGGACTCGCCGAAGCCGCGCAGGTCCATGGTGATCACCCGGCGGCCGGCGGCCACCAGCAGCGGTCGCAGGTGCCGGTACGCGGCCCGGCTGTCGAGCATCCCGGGGAGCAGGACGACCGGGGTGCCGTCGCCCCGCCCGGTGTCGTCGAAGGCCAGCCGGCCGCCGGGGACGTCGAGGTACTGGGTGGTGGGGGTGGTGATGCCGGACATCGTGGGTCTCCTCGGGCCGCCGGGGCGTGTCATCGGCGGTGCTGCCGATAGCCATAAAGCTAAGGCTAATAGCCTTAGCCGTCAAGCTATCGATGTGCGACGGCTTCGGAGGTGCCCGTTCCGTGGTGCCCGCTCAGATCCCTTCCACCTTGAACGGGTCGTGCTCGCTGAGCAGCTTCTCCAGCCGGGCCTGGTCCACCCGGGTGACGATCTCGCTGGTCTCCTGCTTGTCCCGGACCACCTTGGCCAGGGTGAACGAGGAGGTGACGGTGTAGAGCAGGCCGAGTCCGAGGAAGGCCCTGGTCCACCCCCCGACCGGGAGGTAGGCGATCCCGATCGCGAGGGCGGCGGCGGACAGGGCGAAGGAGAGCACGGCCTGGACGTGGTACGCGGCCGTGGTGCGGGACTGCATCGGTGCGTTCATGGCGTCAGGATGGCGGCGCCCCGAGCGGACGCACATGAGTAGAACTACTCAAATGGGGGGTCGTTCGTTGACGTCCAATCACGTTCGGTAGTGTCAGTTGTCGTCAATCGTCCCAAAACGCCCATCGGGTCGCGTGGTGCCCGTGCTGTATCCGGTTGTCCCGAACGGATGGCTTGGAATCAGGGGCGCCTAGGATTAACGTTTGATAACGCAGCGCGGTTGTCAACGCCGTACCCAGACGGCACCGTGCGCCGTCGCCTAATCCCGACGACCCGCCCCCGGGCAGGTCAGGGAGCCGGGGAACCACGTTCCTTGGGGTGAATCGGCCGGGCCCAGGCCCAGCCGTAGGAGACCTTCCTGCTCCGAACCCGTCAGCTAACCCGGTAGGCGCGAAGGAAGGAAAGGAGCGCGCCTCCGTGGCGTCGACGTACTCTCCGGCACACCTGCCCGGCTCCGCCGCCGGCACCCAGCTGCTCGACCACCCGCGGCCCGCCGCCCACGAGGGCGGCTACGGCGGCCCCGCGGACGAGACCGGCCCGCAGCCCGCCGACGCCAACCGGCACCGGATGCCGCGCCAGGCCCGCGGCACCGCTCCACTGCTCGGCGTCACCGCCGTGGCCGCCACCCTCGGCGCCACCGGCTTCGCCTCCGCCACCCCGGCCGCCGCGCCGGCCATCGAGGCCCCGGACGAGACCCCGGTCGCCCTCTCCGCCGACCCCGGCCTCGCGCTCGCCGCCCGCATCCAGCAGCAGGCCGACAGCCAGCGCACCGCCGCCGAGGAGAACGCCCGCGTCCAGGCCGCCCAGGAGGCCGAGGCCAAGCGCGCCGCCCAGCAGGCGGAGGCCAAGCGGGCCGCCGAGGAGGCCGAGAGGGCCAAGCTCGCCGCCATCAACCTGCCGGTGCGCGACTACAACCTCTCCGCCCACTACGGCCAGAGCGCCTCCTACTGGGCCCACCTGCACACCGGCCTGGACTTCGCGGCCTCCACCGGTACCCCGGTCTACGCCGTCGGCCAGGGCACCATCACCTCGGCCGGCTGGTCCGGCTCGTACGGCTACCGGATCGTCGAGACGCTGCCCGACGGCACCGAGATCTGGTACTGCCACCTCTCCTCGATCATCAAGGGCACCGGCAAGGTCGTCCCCGGCCAGCAGATCGGCAAGGTCGGCGCCACCGGCAACGTCACCGGCCCGCACCTGCACCTGGAGGTCCGCCCCGGCGGCGGGGCCCCGGTCGACCCGGAGACCTGGTTCGAGCAGCGCGGCATCACCCCCTGACGCCCCGGAGGCGCCCCGGTCCGAGCAGCGGCCGGGGCACCTCCGCGTTCCAGGACCCGGAGGGCTCAGGCCCCGTCGGGCAGCCCGGCCAGGTACGCGTCGATCTCCTCCTGCCCCGGCTCCGGCGCCAGGTCCGGGAACTCCGCCACCAGCAGCCGCGGCAGCCCCGGCACCGTCCACCGGCCGGCCAGCTCCAGCGCCGCCTCGGCGGCCGCCTCCTCGAACGCCCCGAAGTCCCCGGTCAGCTCGTCCGGCATCGGCCGGCCGAGCGCGGTCAGCTCCGCCAGGTTGCGGTAGCTGCGCCGCATCAGGCCCTGCTCCAGCAGCCGCCGGGCGCCGTCGGTGGCCATCCCGACCGTGAGCACCCGGGCCGGGCCCCAGCCCTCACCGGCCGTCTCGTCCACCCAGCCGGCCGGCTCCAGCGCCGCGAACGCGGCCAGCCGGTCCTCCTCCGCCAGCTCCCGGAACCCCTCCAGCCAGGCCCGCACCGCCGCCTCGTCCGCGACGTCCACCCCGTAGGCGTGCAGCAGCAGCGTGTACAGCCGGGGCCAGGTCACCAGGTCCGCCCGCCGCAGCAGGCCGGCCGCCACCTCGCCCTGCCACTCGGCCTCCGCGTGCAGCCGCTCCTGCCGCTTGGCGTTCAGCCGCTTCGCCGCCCGCTGGCGGTCGATCAGCAGCCGCACCGCCTCGCCGTACGCCAGCGGATCCTCCTCCGGCGCGGGCTGGACGTACAGGTAGAGCCGCTCGACGAGCAACTGCTCCACGGCGTTCGAGGTCAGCTCCGGCCAGCCGTCGTGCATCCTGCCCTCGCCCAGCTCCAGCAGCGCCAGCACCGTCCGCAGCGGTTCCTCGGCCACCGGCGCGCGGCCCTCCGCCTCCGCCCAGGCGAGCAGTTCGGCGGCCTTGGTGCGCGGGGCGAGCCGCAGGTCTTCGTCTTCCATAGCCTCGACGGTAGCCGCTGGCCGCCCACCGGACGGACCGGGCCGGAGTAGGGTCGACGGACATGGTCCCCGTACGACTCACCGGCCCCCGGCTGGCCATTCGCGAGTTCCACCACACCCCGGGCGACATCGAGGCGCTGTACGCCGTCTTCGGCGACCCGGTCGCCACCCGCCACCTCCCCTTCGGACCGTACGACCGGGAGAGCTGTGCCGATCAGGTGGCGCAGTACCTGGAGGAGGCCCTGCGGGACGAACGCACGGTCTACCGGCTCGCCGTCACCCTGCGCGCGGACGGCACCGACTCCGCCGACCCCGCCGACGGGGGCGCCCCGATCGGCAGCGCCGCCCTCACCCTCGGGGAGCACCGCTCCGCAGTCCTCGGCTACGCGCTGCGCCCCGACACCTGGGGCCACGGCTACGCGGGCGAGATCACCGGGCTGCTCTGCGACCTCGCGTTCGGGACGCTCGGCGTGCACCGGCTGGCCGCCCGGGTCGACGTCGACAACACCGCCTCCAGCCGGGTGCTCACCCGGGCCGGGTTCCAGCTGGAGGGCCGGATCCGGCACGACCTCCACCTGCGGGACACCTGGTACGACTCCTTCCAGTACTCCCTGCTGGCGGACGAGTGGGCGGGGGCCGGGACCGGGGCGGGGCAGCGGGCGGGGGGTTAACCCCACCCCTTGTTCGGCGGGGGGCCGGATGTCCACCGGGCCCGCGCTTTGACAGGGTTGAGGAGTCAGCAGGACACGCCCCCACCACAGAACCGAGGACCGAGGCCCGGCCATGAGCAGCAGCCACAGCATGCAGCGCGGTGCGTACGACCGCGAGGACAGCCGCGACTCCCACGGTTCCGGCGACACCTACGGGACCTACGGCACCGACGAGGCCGACCCGAAGCACCGGCCCGCCCGGGCCCGCCGGACCGAGGAGCCGCCGTACGTCTGGCGGGCGCCGTTCTCCTCCTACACCTACAAGGAGATCGGCTTCACGCTCAGCGGACTGCCGGTCGCCATCGTGGGCTTCGCCTTCGCCGTCACGCTCTTCGCCCTGGGCCTGGGAACCTTCGTCACCGTCCTCGGCCTGCCGGTGCTGGCCGCGCTGACCAGCGGCGCCCGCGGCTTCGGCCGGCTGGAGCGGGCCCGGACGCTCAGCATGCTGGCCCTGGACGTGCCGGGCCCGGCGCCGGTGCGGCGTGCCCGGCCGGGCAGCTGGGGCGCCGTCACCGCGCGGCTGGCGGACGCGGCCGGGTGGAAGGCCGTGCTGTACCAGGTGGTGATGCTGCCGTGGGCGGTCTTCAGCTTCACGATGTCGCTGGTGTTCCTGCTGGTCGGCTGGTCCCTGACGCTCTACCCGCTCTACCACTGGGTCTTCCCGACCTACACCGACTGGCCCGGCTACCGGCTCTTCAACTTCTACGACAGCCACGGCGTCGAGCACGTCTACTACGTCCAGTCGCCGCTGCAGATCGCCGGGGTCTCGTTGCTCGGGCTGCTGTTCGTCTTCCTCACCCCGCAGCTGGTGCGCGGCCTGACCAACGTCAACCGGCTCGCCGTCCGGGGCCTGCTCGGCCGCTGAGCCCGCCTCGCCGGCAGGCCGCCCGGCCCGCTGCCGCCACCCCGGAGCCGCCCGGCCCCGTTCGTGCCCGGTCCCCCGGATGCGGACGGGGCCGGGCCGTGTTCGGATGGCCGGGTGGCCGCCGCCGAGCTCCCCGACCCGGCCGACCTCGCCGACCCGCGGAGGTCCACCGACCCCGCCGCCGCCGGAATCCTGATCACCTCCCGCCCGCTGGACGAGTACTGCGGGCTCTTCGGCCTCACCCGAGCCCGGCTCGCCGCCCTCCCCGGGCCGCTGCTCGACTGCCCCGGTGGCGCCTCCGGTCTGGCCGCCGAGGCTCGCGGGCTGGGCTGCCGGGTGATCGCCGCCGACCCGGCGTACGCCCGGCCCGGCCCCGAGGTCGCGGCGGCCGCCCGGGCCGCCCGGGCGTCGATGGCCGCCGCGATGGCCGCCCGCCCCGAGCTGTACCCGAGGCCGCTCCACCGCCCGTACGACCGCTATCTGCGCAGCTGGGACCGGGCCTGCCGGCTGTTCACCGCCGACGCCGCCGCCCACCCGCAGCAGTACGTGGCCGCCGAACTGCCCCGGCTGCCCTTCACGGACGGCACCTTCGCCCTCACCCTCAGCGGGTACCTGCTCTTCGCCTACCCCGAACGCTTCGGCCCCGCTCGGCAGGTGGCCGCGCTGACCGAACTGGTCCGGGTGACCGCGCCCGACGGCGAAGTCCGGGTCCACCCCCTGCACGACGGCCGCGGCCGCCGCTGCCCCCACCTCGACGCCCTGCGCCACGCCCTCGGTGAGCGCCGGATCAGCAGTGAGATCGACCGCTTCCCGCGCCCCGGGGACGGCCTCACCCGGCGTGTCCTCGTCCTGCGGGCGGCAGATCACCGCAGGCGCCGTGACCAGGGAAGGTAATGGTCAGTAGTGGCCTTCGGTCCTATACTCATCGCCATGACCGAGACGATGATCAAGCGGGCCGGGGCGGCGGACGCCGAGCGGCTCACCGGGCTGATCCAGGCCTCCAGCACCTATCACGGCGAGTACGCCGCGATGATCGCCGGCTACCGGGTGACGCCCGAGTACCTCGCCCAGCACGAGGTCTTCCTCGCCGCGGGCGCCCAGGGCGACCGGCTGCTCGGCTTCTACGCACTGATCCTCGACCCGCCGGAGCTGGACCTGATGTTCGTCGCCGACGAGGCGCAGGGCCTCGGCATCGGGCGGGTGCTCATCGGGCACATGCTCGGCCGCGCCCGGGAGGCGGGCGTGACCGGCGTCCGCGTGGTCTCCCACCCGCCCGCCGAGCAGTTCTACCGAAGGATGGGCGCCGAACGCGTCGGCACCTTCCCCGCCCGCCCCCCGATCGGCTGGGACCGCCCCGAACTGCGCTTCACCGTCTGATCACCGTCCGGCGGCGTCCGCTACGGATCCTGCCGGGCCTGCGACCGCTCCGCCGGGCCGGCCTGCTGGGGGAGGAACACCGCGGACTCCAGGCGGGACAGTATCTTCTCCGCCAGCCAGCTGCGGTCCGACCCGTACGGGATGCCGTCCGGTGCCACCAGCCGCCCGGCCACCGCGTCGCGCAGCCGCTGTGCCCCGGCGGCGGGCAGCCGGGAGAGCAGGCCGCGGGCCGCCAGCAGCGCGTGGTACTGCTCGAAACCGGAGCGCGGCCGCTCGATCGCGTCCAGCACGCTCGGCAGGTCGGCCAGCGCGGGGTCGCCCTGCATCAGCGCCAGGGCCTGCAGCCGCTGGGCCTCGGAGCCGTCCGCGAACAGCTCCCGCACCTGGTCCGCCGTCAGCGCCGAGCGCCGCGCCGTCGAGCGGACCTCGGCCACCACGTTCTCCGGCCCGGCCGCCGCGCCGGCCGGCAGCTGCCGGCTCAGCCGGTCGCCCTGGTCCGCGCTGCCGCCCAGCAGCCCCAGGTGCTGCATCGCCCGTACCCGCAGATCGTCCGCGCCGACCTTGTCGCCCCGGCGGTCCCGGTCCTGGCCGGCCAGGAAGAGGTCCAGCGCCTGATCGGCGTCGGAGAGCACCTGCGGCAGCGTCAACCGCGTCACCAGCCAGCCGGCCAGGAAGCCGAGCACCAGGAAGTACAGGACCAGCGCCGCCGCGAACGGCACCGCGCCCTGCTCGCCGCCCAGCGCGGGCGCCAGCGCCGTACCGACCTGGTGCAGCCGCTCGCCGAGCGAGCCCAGCTGGGTCAGCCCGACGCCGAGCAGCACCTTGGTCAGCCAGTCCGAGACCTGCTCCAGATTGGTGTTCGGCGCGTAGGAGCCCTGCGGCTCGCCCGCTCCGGTCCCGCCCCGCACCCGGGGTACCCCGAACAGGAAGCCCAGCGCGCCGCCGAGCACCGCCGAGGCGCCGGAGATCACCAGTCCGCCGCCGAGCGCCTGCCAGGCCTGCTCCCGGCCGAGCGAGAACAGCAGCAGCCCGAGCACCCCCACCCCGAGCAGCGTTCCGGCCGCGGTCCGCTGTGCCGTGCGCAGCATCGCCGCGCTTCCGCCCCGTCGCGTCCGCGCCATCGCCTACCCCCTGTGTGCGTACCGACCCGCCCCGGAATCCGGGCCGACTCTAGCGCCGTGGCGGGGGGACGGGAACGCGGACGGTGCGACGGGCGCACGGCCGGAAACGCCTCGGGAGACGCTCCGGGAACGCGGACGGCCCGTGGGCTGCTCCTCCGCGCCGGGCCGTGTGACGGGCCGGGCGCCGAGGCACCGGGGATGTTCCGGTGAGCCCACGGGCCGGGTGACTGCTTGGGATTTCGCCTGCCGGAGGCCTGGGGCCCCACCCTGCGCAGGCAGGGGCGGCTCTAGCGAGCAGCCACCTCACACATCCTGACGGTACTCAACTCAGGATCACCTCCTTTCAGTGTGCGACCACCTTAGGCAGCTCACCGGAAGGAGGGCAACGGATTATTCGCGGCCGCCGCTCAGGCGCTCTTGAGCTCGTCCTTGAACTTGGAGAAGTCGATCACGTTGTCGGCCGGCGGGGCCTGGACGATGAGCGGCTTGTCGAAGTCGGTGAAGTCCGTCTGACCGGTCTCCGTGCCCTTGTTCTGCTCGACCCGCACCGGGTAGAACTTGCCCTCGGTGGCGACGTGGATGGTCGCCTGCTGGCCGTCCGGACCGGTCGACTTGAGGCTGAAGGTCTTGACGCCGTTCACGGTGCCGGCCGAGCCCTTGGCGACCGTGCTCTTCTTGCTGTCGTCCTCGACGATCTTCTTGCTCAGCTCCTTGAGGTTGCAGACCGTGGTCAGCTCCTTCATGTCCGGGTCGCCCTGGAAGCCCGACAGGTAGCGGCCCTTGAACAGCTCGGCGGCCTTTTCGCCGGCCGGGCCGGCGACGGCCGTCCAGAAGTCCTTGTCGGGCTTCAGGTAGGTCTCCTTGCCGTCGCTGATGATCTCGAACTTGCCGGTGCCCGGCATGCTCAGCGAGCCGGTGCACTGGCCCTTGGTGTCGAGGGCCAGGCTGATCTCCATCTTCCCGTCGCCGTCGACCACATTGCCGACGATCTTGACGGAGGAGGCGCCGGCCAGCGCGTCCTTGGCCTGCTTCTCGATCTCCTGGGCGCTCAGCTTCTCGGTGTCGAGCTTGGGGGTGGCGGAGGCCTTGTCCTTGTTGTCGCCACAGGCGGCCGTGCCCGCTGCGAGGAGCAGACAGATCGCGGCAGTGCTGGCAAGGCGCTTCGACAGCATGGGAGTTTCCTAACCCGGCGCGACGGAGCGCAGCCGAACGGGTGAAGTTCTCCTCAGTATGCTTGAGCCGCCATTTGCCGGATCTTGGAATCTCTTGGCGTTACCGCTTCGTGCCCTGACCGTGGCCTCCATGAGGCCGGGAACGCGAAAGGCCCGGAGGACTGATCCTCCGGGCCTTTCGGCTACTGAGTAGCGGGGACAGGATTTGAACCTGCGACCTCTGGGTTATGAGCCCAGCGAGCTACCGAGCTGCTCCACCCCGCGTCGGTAAACACAACAATACGGGGAAGTCGCCTGGATGGGAAATCGCTTCTTCCCCGGCCCCGGATCAGCGCTTCGCGCGGCGGACGGCGTGCCGGGCCGTCCGGGCCCTGGCCCAGGCGGCGAAGCAGACCAGCGCGGCGAAGCAGGGCACCATCAGCACCCCGTACACCAGCAGGAAGCCGTGGGTGCCGAGGTCGGCGGCGGCGTTCCAGACACCGTGCAGGGTCATCGCCAGCAGCAGCCCGGTCGGCGCGGCCAGCCGGGCCAGCCAGTGGCGGGCGGTGGTGAGGGTGACGGCCAGCCCCAGCCCGGTCAGCGCGGTGAACAGCGGGTGGGCGAAGGGGGAGAGCAGGCCGCGCAGGACGAAGGTCTGCACGGTGCTGTCGAAGTCCCGCAGGCTGGGCGTCTCGCCGAGGCCGATGCTGTCCAGCCGCTGCTGCTGGTCGCTGGTGAAGGCCCGGCCCAGGTAGAGCACGTTCTCGGTGAAGGCGAAGCCACAGGCGGTGGTCCCGCCGAGGACGACCCCGGCGGCCAGCGTGCGCGGCCGGGACCGGGCCCGGAGGCGGTCCCGGCCCGGCGGGCCGGGGTGCGGATACGGCAGCGGGCGCGGACAGGGGCGCAGCCGTGGCCGGTACCGGCCGTGCGGGCGGCCGGCGGACGCCCGGGGGTGCCGGCCGCCGGGCAGCGCCCGCAGGACGGTCGCGCCCGGGCGCCCGGTACGGTCGCCGCGACACCGGAGCCGCGGCGCGAGTGGCAGCAGCAGGACGAGCAGGGCGGCGCCCTTGGCGCTCTCCTCGATCACCGGGGTGACGATGTCGGCGCCCAGCACCTCGCCCAGGCTGCCCTGGTGGGCGGTCAGATAGCTGCTGGTCCAGCCGTTGGCGAGGATCGCCACGGTGGTCGCCGCGAACGCGCCCCAGCCGAGGCAGAACACGGTGTGGCGCAGCGCCACCCGGGCGGTCTGGTTGAGCCAGGCGAGGCCGCCGAGCACGAAGGGGAGCGGGACGGTCGCCAGGCCCAGGCCGACCAGCAGCCCGGTGGTGCCGGTCTGGCGGCGTACCAGGTGCAGGATCAGCACACCGCAGCCGATCAGGGTCAGGACGGTGGTGGCGGTGACCGAGGAGAGCGCGACCGAGCGCACCGGACGTGCCGGGCCGGCGAGGTCCGGGGACGGGCCGGCCGGGGCGGCGGCCGGCGGAGCGGGGAAGGCCGGCCAGGGCACCAGCAAGCGGGCCCGGCGTCTCCGGGGCCCCGGGATGGCGCGGGTGCCGACGGTACGCGTGGGCATCTCTCGGTCGTCGGCGGAGGCCTGGACCGAGGTCCGGTACCCGCCGCCGGACGGGCTGCTCACCCGGCACAGGGTAGGCCACGGTACGGGTCCGCAGGGAGGATCCGGAACGACGTATCCCGCCGGACCCGGCCCCCGCGGTCACCGCGGGGGCCGCCGGTCGAACGCCGCCCGTGGTTCAGCGGCGGCGGAACAGCAGGTCGTGCACCACGTGGCCCTTGGCGAGGCCGGCCCGCTCGAATTTGGTGACCGGCCGCCAGTCGGGCCGGGGCGCATAGCCGGGGACGCTGCCGTCCGGGTGGTCGGCGGGCTCCAGCCAGCCGGTGCCGTCGCCCTCGGGGTGCAGGTTCTCCAGCTCGGGCGAGGCGGAGAGCACGGCGAGCATCTGCTCGGCGTACGGCTCCCAGTCGGTGGCGCAGTGCACCAGCGCGCCGGGTGCCAGCCGGGGCAGCACCAGGTCCAGGAAGGACGGCTGGACCAGTCGGCGCTTGTGGTGCTTGGGCTTGGGCCACGGGTCGGCGAAGTAGACGCGCAGCCCGGCCAGCGAGGCGTCGGGGAGCATGTCGCGCAGGAGTATGACGGCGTCGCCGGCGGCCGCCCGGACGTTCTCCGAGCCGTCGCGCTCCAGCATGCCGAGCAGGTTGCCGTGGCCCGGGGTGTGGACGTCGGCGGCGAGGATGCCCATGCCCGGGTCGGCGGCGGCCATCGCGGCGGTGGTCTCGCCCATGCCGAAGCCGATCTCCAGGGTGACCGGCCGGCCGCCGAAGAGTTCGCGCAGGTCGAGCGGGCTGCCGTCGATCGCGATGCCGTGCCGCTCCCAGCCCCGGTCCAGCGCGCCCGCCTGGGCGTTGGTCATCCGGCCCCGGCGCGGCTGGAAGCTGCGGATGCGCCGCTCGCTGTGCTGGGCCTCGGTGGCCCGGTGCGGGTACATCGGCGCGGGGTAGCCGGCGGGCGCGGCGGAGAGCCGGGCGGAGGGCGATTGCTGGGGGATCGGGGCGGTGGCAGTCACAATTCCCCGAGTCTACGGGGCCGCCGGGGGCGGTCCGCAGAGCCTGTGACGCACCCCGCACCGCCTCCGGGGGCCGCTTTCCCGCACCGGTCCCCTGCGCCGTCCTTCCCCGCGCCGGTCGGTCAGCCGCCGGCCTCCAGCGCGGCGAGCGCCCGGCGGGCCACCTCGCGGCCGATCGGCAGCGAGGCGGTGGCGGCGGGGGAGGGTGCGTTCAGCACGTGCACCAGCCGGCGGGCGGAGCGCGGATCCTCGGGATCGAAGCCGGCGAAGGCGAAGTCGTCCAGCAGCGAGCCGTCCCGGGCCACCGCCTGGGCCCGGACCCCGGCCGCGGCCGGGACGAGGTCCTCGGCGGTGACGGCGGGCAGCAGCCGCCGCACGGCGGCGGTGAACGCCCGCTTGGACAGCGAGCGGCGCAGTTCGCCGACCTCGTACCGCCAGTGCCGGCGGGCGATCTGCCAGGTGCCGGGGAAGGCGATCGTTCCGGCCAGGTCGCGCGGGCGCACCGTACGCCAGTCGTACCCTTCGCGGGCCAGCGCGGGGACGGCGTTGGGGCCGACGTGCACGTCGCCGTGGATGCCCCGGGTCAGGTGCACCCCGAGGAAGGGGAAGGCCGGGTCCGGTACCGGGTAGACCAGGCCGCGCACCAGCTCCCGGCGCTCCTTGGTGAGTTCGTAGTACTCGCCGCGGAACGGCACGATCCGCACCCCGGGGTCGTCGCCCGCGAGCCGGGCGATCCGGTCGCTGTGCAGGCCCGCGCAGTTGACCAGCACCTGGCAGCGCAGCTCTCCGGCGGACGTCTGCACGGTCACCCCGTCCGCCCGCCGGGCGACCGCCCGCAGCTCGGTACCGGGCCTGAGCACCGCGCCCGCCTCGCGGGCCAGCCGGGCGTAGGTGCCGGCGACCGCCGGGTAGTCGCAGATGCCGGTGGTGCCGATGTGCAGCCCGGCGAGGCCGGTGACCTGCGGCTCGTACGCCGCGATGCCGCCGCCGTCCAGCTCGGTGACCGGGATGCCGTTCTCCCGTCCGCGCTCGGCCAGTGCCCGCAGCCGGGGCAGCTCGGCCCGGTCGGTGGCCACGATCAGCTTGCCGGTCACCTCGTGCGGGATGCCGTGGTCGCGGCAGAACTCCACCATCTCGGCGGCGCCCGCGACGGCGTACCGGGCCTTGAGCGAGCCCGGCCGGTAGTAGACGCCGCTGTGGATGACCCCGCTGTTGCGGCCGGTCTGGTGCGCGGCGAAGCCGGCCTCCTTCTCCAGCACCGCCAGCCGCAGCCCGGGCCTGGCCCGGGTCAGCGCGTACGCCGTGGAGAGCCCGACGATCCCGCCGCCCACCACCAGCACGTCGAAGTCGTACGCCACCGTTCGCTCCTCGATTCGCCCGGCACCGGCCCTCCTTGGGGCCGGCGCCGCCGATGCTGCCACGGCGGGCGGTGCCGGTCGAGGGGGCCTGGTGGCCGGTCCTGCGGAGCTTCGCCGGGACCGGGCTCCGGTCCGGCGGGACCCACGGGACCGGGCCCTACCGCTCCCAGGGCCAGCCGGCGGACTCCCCGGCCTCCAGCAGCGGGATGAGCCGGAACGCGGCGTCGCCGAGCCCGCCGAAGGTGTGCCGGTTCGCCGAGCCGCTCGGGCCGTGGCCGGGGGCGTAGCCGGCCAGGTTCCAGGTGTAGACGGGCACGTGGGCCGGGACGGCGGTCAGCGGGTCGCCGCCCCGGTGGCCCGGGTCGGTCTGCTCGTCGGTGATGACCACGACCCGGTCGTGGCCCCGGTAGTGGGCGCGGACGGCTTCGGCGGTGGCGGTGCCGCCGAGGTCGCCGAAGCGCTCCAGCACCCGCAGCACGGCCTCACCGGGCCGCACCTCGACGACCCGGCTGGTGGTGCCGAACTCGACCAGGTCGGCCGCGGCGGCCCGGACCTTCAGCGCGGTGCCGAAGATCGCCGCCGAGTCGGCCCGGTTGAGCAGGGTCTGCTGGCTGGGCCGGTCGAACATCGAGCCCGAACGGTCCACCAGGATCAGCGTCCGGCCGGCCAGCGCGGGCACGTTGGCGAGCGAGTGGGAGAGCGCCGTCTCCAGCGCGTGGCCCCACCGCAGCGACGGCGCGTGCCGGTACGCGGCGAGATAGCGGAACGGGAACTGCCGGGAGCGGTGCACCTCGCCCTGGTCGCCGATCCGCCGCGCGACCTGCTCGGCGGCCTCGTCCGAGACCCCGGCCCGGTCGAAGTTGCGCAGGTTGCGGACCAGCGCCATCGAGCCCATCGAGGGGATGACCGCCTCCCAGACGGCCGCGTCCATCGGGCCCTGCAGCCACCCGGCCAGCGCCTCCCAGGTCAGCCCGGCCGCGGCCAGCCGCTCGGCGCCGCCCTCGGCCGTCACCGCCGCCCGCCGCTCGGCGACGGGCAGCGCGAGCAGCTCGCGGTTGGCCGTCAGCAGCCGGTCGGAGGAGGGCGGAACGGCCTCGTCCGGCCGGTGCCGGCGGTCCAGGGCGTAGGCGAACAGCCCGCCCTGCCACGGCTTGGCCGGGTCGGGCGCGGGGTGGGTCAGTTCCAGTACGTCGCCGAAGCGGTAACCCTTGGTCGCGGTGTCGTACTTGAGCAGCGCCCGGCCGTCGTAGAGCCGGCGCACGGCGTCCGCGACCCCGCGCTTGAGCGGCTTGGGCAGCGCGCGGCCGTAGCGGGAGGTCCAGTAGGCGAGCAGCTCGCCGGGCTCGTCCGCGCGCTGGAGCACCGCGTCGACGGCCTGCCGGGAGAAGCCGTGCGCCCCGGCGTCCAGCCGGGCCCGGGTGAACTCGGCGGCGCCGACCAGCGCGGCCGTCCGCAGCCGCGCCTCGTGGCGCAGCCAGCGCAGCAGGCCGAGGGTCCACTCCGGGTCGCTCACGGCAAGCTCGCGTACCAGCGCGGTGTAGCGGTCGTCGCGGGTGCCACCGTGCTCGTAGAAGGTGTCCTGCCCCACCAGGTTGGCGACGGCCAGCAGGAAGAGCTCGGACTTCCGGTCCCGGACGTGGCCGGTGCCGCCGTTGTGGTTGGCCGTGCGCCGGCCGGTGGTGGTCACGGGCGAACTCGGACCCGGCCTGGTCGTGCGGACGTTGAAACGCGACATGGTGGCCCCCTGGTGGCTGGTGGAACGCGCGGGAGGCAGGGCGAAGAAGGGGTGCCCGAGATCGTGCCGGCCGGACGGCCGACGTCGGTGGGGGTGTATGCCTTGTGCTCTGTCCGATTGAGCTAGCGGTCGTGCTCGCGCACGGCCCGCCCGGGACTCGAACCCGGAACCGCAAGATCCGGAAGTAACCCCCGCCTGCGCACCGGGCACCCCGGCGCCGTGCCTCCCGAGATCAGGATGGCGGCGGTGTTGTTGGTCGCTTCTACGTGCCCCGCTGGGGGCACTCCACGGAGTAACCGCTGCCGACGCACCGGGAGGTGCGGAAATCTGTTCAGATATGGGTGTTCACGTATGGGTGTCCAGAGATCGAAGGCGGCGAGGTACACAGCCGCTCTACCGACTGAGCTACACCGGCCCGGAGCCGGTGACGGGACTCGAACCCGCGACCCGCCCATTGACAGTGGAAGTAACCTCTGCCTGCGCACCTGGACGAGAGAGACCATAGCCAGGCCTCTCCCGTCGGTGCATCCGAATTACCGTCAGGCGCCCGCGTCCCGGCCCCGCGTTCGGGCTTCACAGCCCGGCCGGCCGGGCGTCACGCCGGGGCGACCAGGATCGAGCGGGCCCGTTCGGTCAACTCCCGTACCCGGCGTTCACCCTGGAAGGGTTCGAGGCGGCGGAGCATCTCGACCACGTACTCGCGGCTGCGCTGGGAGGAGATCCGGCCGGCCACCTCGACGGCGCGCTCGCCGGCGGCGACCGCGGCGTCCAGGTTGCCGGCCTCGGCCTCCGCCATGGCGGAGACCACCAGCCGCAGGCCGTGTGATCGGACGAAGCCCTCGGTGGGCCTGGCCAGCGCCTCCCGGGTGAACTGGCGGACCTTGGAAGGCACTCCGAGGTCGCGGAAGCACTCGGCGGCGTCGGCGGCGAGCCGGTCGTAGGCGTAGAAGTCGATCCACGCCGGATCGGGATCCCCGGCGCGAGCCCGTTCGAGTGCGCTCTCCGCCGCGCCGAGCGCCGTCGCACACGCCGCCGCGTTGCGGGCCTTGGCCTGGGCCCGCGCCTCCACCAGGTGGAAGAAGCTCATGGTGCGGGTGGTGGCCAGCCCCCGGTTCCGCTCCAGGGCGGCCTGTGCGAGGTCCACCGCCTCCTCGGCGAAGCCGCGGTAGCCGGCCTGCAGGCTCATCGAGGCCAGCACATAGCCGCCGAGCGGGACGTCGGCGGCGGCGCGGGCGAGCCGCAGCGCCTGGATGTAGTAGCGCTGGGCCGCCTCGTGCTGGCCGGTGTCGAACGCCATCCACCCGGCCAGCCTGGTCAGTTCGGCCGTCGCGCCGAACAGTGCCCGGCCGACCGTGTCGCTGTAGGAGGCCAGCAGCAGCGGCGCCGCCTCCACCCGCAGGCACTCCGGCACCATCGAGGAACGCCAGTCCCCGCCACCGTACTTGGAGTCCCAGCGGCGGGCCTCCTGGGCGGCCTCGCGGAGCTTGGCGGCGTCCGAGTGGCCGACCCGGTACGAGCCCGGCTCGGCGGGCGCGCGCGGCGCCTCACGGGCCACTGAGCCGTCCGCCGGGGTGATCAGCCAGCGTGAGACGGGCGTCGCGTAGGCCGCCACCGAGAAGGTGCCGGCCAGGCTGTCGCTCCAGCGGCCGCCACCCGGGCCGCGCCGCAGGTCGAGGTCGACCCGCCAGAGGTCGGTGGCGGAGCGGACGGCCTCGGAGACCTCGCGCGGAAAGGCCAGGCCGAGTTCGGGCGCCGGGTCGGTGTCACCGAGGCCGATCTCCTCCAGCGGCACCGGTCGGCCGAGCTTGCCGCCGATCGCGGTGGCGATCAGATGCGGGACCGGGCCCTGCGGGACCATGCCCTTGCTGACCCAGCGGGCCACCGAGGTCTTGTCGTAGCGGAGCGTCAACCCGCGCTGTGCGCCGAGGTCGTTGACCCTTCGGGCCAGCCCGGCGTTGCTGATCTGGGCGAGGGTCAGGAGCGTGCCGAGCCGTTCGTTCGGTCCTCGTGGGCTGACGGTCATGGTGGCGGCGGCACCTCCTGCGGCCTTGTGCGCGGGGCCCGGGCGGCACCGGGCCGTAGCTGCTGTACCTAGAGTAGTCGGACGCGTTCCGACGGTTAAGAGGCCGCATTCCGGATGGCGGGATCGCGCACCCGCCGGTGGTCGGCGCGCGCCGCGGCGGAGTTGGTCCGGACCGCCCGCCGGTGGCCGGACCGGTGCGGGTCGGCCGCGCGCCGGAGCGTTGTGCTCCGGTCCCGTGTCCATGTGCGCCCGGCCGTGCCCCCTGGCCCGACCGGCTGGTCGGCGATTCGCTGGTGGTCGTGGGTCGGCCCGTCGTCGAGGACCCGGCGGGCCGGGGGATGCCGCCGCCTCAATCCCCGCGGGTGGTGGCGAAGTCCGGGAGGGCATGCGGATGCCCTCCCGGACCGGGCGATGCCTTTCAGCCATTTCGCGATGGGCATGACAAGAGTTGTCGCCCCGGCGGTCCGGGCCGAGGAGGGGGAGGCCCGGCCCGCCCTCCGGGTACCCGCCGAGGACGCTCCCCGGGCCGGTGGGCCGGGCCGGGCGCGGCGGACCGGAAACCAGAACTCCGGTCGCCGGGCGTCCGACCGGTGGCACCATGTCTCCTGACGGTGCGCCGGATCGCGGTGGGCAGCCGCCGCAGCGTGCCACGGGCCGGCGGGAGGCGGCCCGGTGGCGGGTGCGCCACGCGGTGCAGGTCCTCGTCCGGTGGAGGCGCGATGCGGTGGCTGACGGGCTGGAGCACGGGCGTGCCCCGGGCGGGCACACCGGCGCACGAAGCACTCGCCCTGGTGACACCGATCGCCGCGCGCCCCCTCTGGACCGGCCCCAACCCGCTCTGGGCGGTCGGTGACTGGCGGCCCGAGGAGATCCGCCTGGTCACGCTCCGCCCCGGTGCCCCGGCGATCGTCACCACCGGCTCCGGCGGGCCCGATCCGGCCGACGACACCCCCGCCACCATCCGGCTCGCCGTCCTCGGCCACTGCGGCGCCTCCGACGCCGAACTCGCCGCCGGCCTCGCCGCCGCCCGCGGCGGCGCCGTCCGCCACCTCACCGCCTGGCCCGGCAGCCACACCGTCGTGCTGCGCAGCGGCACCCGCTCCACCGTGCTGCTCACCGACCTGGCCGGGGCCCGGCCCGTCTTCCACACCCCCTGGTGCGGCGGCACCGCGTACGCCACCGCCGCCCTCCCGCTCGCCGACCTGATCGGCGCACCCCTCGACACCGGCCACCTCGCCGCCCGGCTCGCCTGCCCCGAGTCGCCGGAGGCGCTCGGCACCGGGACGCCCTACCTCGGGGTGCAGCGCGTCCCGCCCGGCCACGCGCTGGCGGTCCGCGGCGGCCGTCCCTACCTCGCCGCCTACGACGAGCCCGGGGGCGGCCCGCCGCCGCGCGGCGAGGCGCCGGCCGTCCGCGAACTCACCAGGGCCCTGCTGGAATCCGTCCGCTCCCGGGTCCGTACCACCGGGCCCGGCCCCGACGACGCCGGACGGGCCCGGCTGGGCGTCGACCTCTCGTACGGGACGGCCTCCGCGACCGTGGCCCTGCTCGCCGCCGCCGTCCCGCTCGCCCCCGCCGCCCCGGGTGGCGGTGAACGCCTGCCAGCCGTGCGCGGGGGCGCCAGGACCGGCGCCGTGAAGGGCTCCTGGGCCCGCCCGGCGGTCCGGGAACAGCCGGGGCCGGAGCGGTTGGCCGCCGTCACCCTCGACGAGACCGACGGCCCGGTCACCCTCGCACTCGCCCCCGACACCCCCCGGCTGCGGCACACCGTGCTCGCCCCCGGCCCCGGCACCCTTCCGTACGCCGGCCCGGGCGCCGACCCGCGGGCCGGCCGGCTCACCGACGAGCCCGGTCCCGAACTGGTCGCCGCCGCCCGCGCCGAGGCCCGCTTCGACGCCGGCGGCACCGACCACCTGACCGGCTACGGCGCCCGCCAGGTCCTGGACGGGCACCCCGCCCGGCTCGCCGACCTGATCCGGGCCGGCCGCCCGCGCGAACTGCTGCCCCCGGTCGCCGCGCTGGCCGGTGCCGACCGGGCGGCGGTGGGCGTGCTGGCGGGCGCGCTGCGCACCCCGCTCACCGTGGTCCGCGCCGCCCACCGGCTCTCCCGGATCCGCTACGCCGACGCGCTCGACGACGCGGCGGTCAGGCTGACGGTCCGGCACATCGAGGACGAGCGCGGCACGGCGGGCGCCCGCTCCGCCGGCGACCTGGCCTGGTGCGTCCCCGGCCCGGCGGCCCGCTGGCTCTCGGACGAGGCGCTCTCCGCCGTCGCCCTGCGGCTGCGCCTGGCGGCGCGCGAACCGGCGCCCGCCGAGAACCCGGGCGCGCGTCGGGCCAGACACGCGCTCCACCGGCATGCGCGCTCCTTCCGCACGCTGGTCCACGCCGCCGAGCAGCCCGGCCAGCGGCTGCACGCGCCGTTCCTGGACAACCAGGTGGTCCGCGCGGCCCGGCTGCTGCCCGACGACGTCCGGCTCCAGCCCGGCGCCCGGCACGCCCTGCTGCACGCCGTCCTCACCGGCGCCGGCCGCACCGACCTCCCGCCGGACTGGGGCCGCGGCCCCCGCCCCGACCGCGCCGCCCCCGCCCGGGCCGGACTGCGGCTCGCCGCCGACGGGCTCGCCGAACTCTTCGACGCCCCGCTGCTCGCGGAGGCCGGCCTGATCGACCTCCCCGCCGTCCGGGCCGGCCTGGCCGGCTCCGCCGACCCGTCCGCCGTCCTGCCGCCCGGCACCCTGGAGGGACTCGCCGACCTGGTCTCCACCGAGCTGTGGCTGCGCCGCGTCCGCGCCCGCCGCCACGGCGCCTGCTGGACCGGCCTGCCGCTCGCCGAACGCACGGCCCTGACGGCGGCGCGCTTCGCCTGAGCCCGCGGGGCCCGAGGCCGTTGGAGTGTCCGGCGCGGCTCGCCGGCGCGGGTGGGCCGGCGGGCGATCATGGCGAGCGTCCCGTCCCGTACCCCCGCCCCGAGGAGGCCGTGGTGACCAGCGCCAGCCCGGATCCGTCCGTCCCCGTTGTGCTGTCGGTGCTCGGACGCCCGCCGTCCGGCCGTCCACCCGGGGTGCTGGCCGCCTGCGACGGCTCGGACGGTTCGCTCTGGGCGCTGGACCGGGCGATGACCGAGGCCGAACTGTTCGGTCTGCCGCTGTACGTGCTCGCCGTGGTCAACCCGGCCCCGGCCGGCTATCCGCCCGGCATGGCCGAACTGGTGCAGGAGAGCGTCGAGACGCTGGTCGAGAGCATGGCGGACGGCCTGCGGCGCTCGGTGGCCGCCGTTCAGCGGGCCCGCCGCCGCCCGTACGCGGGGGAGCTGTCGCTGCACGTGGTGCTCGGCAACGTGATCGAGGTGCTGCTGGCCGCCTCGGCCCGGCAGCACACGCTGGTGGTCGGCACCCGGGGCAACGGCGGCTTCACCCGGCTGCTGCTGGGCTCGGTGAGCTCGGCGGCCGTCCACCACTCGGCCTGCCCGGTCCTGGTCGTCCCCGCGCCCCCGGACCACTGAGCCGCCGGACCACTGAGCCCCCGGGCCGCAGGGCCCCGGCCGCCGAGCTTCCGGACGGCGGGGCGGTGCGCCGGGCGGGTGCCGGGAATGTACCGAGATGGTTCATCGTTCACCTATCTCGACACGCATCCTCCCCACCCCCTGGAGAACCCCCGTCATGAAGGTCGAGATCTACTCCGACATCGCCTGCCCCTGGTGCTACATCGGCAAGCGCCGCTTCGAGGAGGCTCTGGAGGGCTTCGCGGGCAAGGAGAACGTCGAGGTGGTCTACCGGCCGTACCAGCTGGTGCCGGACGCGCCGGCGACGGCGAGCCCGCACCGCGCGTGGCTGGCCGAGCGCTACGGGCCGCAGTCGGTCGCGATGGACGCCCGGGTGGCCGAGCTCGGCCGCGCCGAGGGCATCACGTACGACTTCGACGCCGCGCTGCACGCCAACACCTTCCTCGGCCACCGGCTGCTGCACCTGGCCGAGACCGAGTACGGCGTGGCGGTCCAGGGGCGGCTGAAGGAGGCGCTGCTCAAGGCGCACTTCACCGACGGCGTGGACGTCGGCGACCGCGAGGCGCTCACCGAGGTGGCCGCGGCCGTCGGCCTGGACCGCGAGCGGGTGGCGGCGTACCTGGCGGGCGACGAGGGCACCGCCGAGGTCCGCGCGCAGCTGGCCGAGGCCCGCGAGCTGGGCATCAACGCCGTGCCGACCTTCGTCTTCGAGGGCAAGTGGGCCGTCCAGGGCGGCCAGGAGGCCGAGACCTTCCGCAAGGTGCTGGAGGAGGTCGCCACCGAGATCGGCGAGCGCCGCCCCGCACCGGTGCAGGTCGCCCCGGCCGGCGAGACCTGCGCGGACGGCTCCTGCGCGATCTGACCGGTCCGCCCGTCCGTTCGGGCCGGCAGCCCGGCCCGGCCGCTCCGGCCAGCCCCCCCGAGGCCCGCTTCAGTCGCACCTGAAGCGGGCCTCGGCCCAGTCGGCCACGTTCAGCGTCGACCAGACCCCGTGCACCGGGGTGACCACCAGCCGGACCGACGTCTGCCCGGTCAGCGGCACGTGCACGGGCACCGCCGCGTCGCCAGTGCCCATCACGGGCGACGTCCACAGCGTGCGGCCGTCGCCGCCCTGCACGGAGAAGACCACGCCGCCGGGTGAGACCGTCAGATCGTCCACCCCGGCCACCGCGTCGAAGGACGTGCAACCGCGGTTGAGGTCGATCAGCGTGGTGGCGGGCGCGTGCACGGTGATGCCGTGCGCGTGGTGCTCCCCGCCGATCGAGACCCCGGCCCGCTGCCAGAACCAGTCGCTGCCCTTCTGCCGGATGCTCGGGACCGGCGGCGGCACCCGGTTGTTGCCGGGCTTCAGAACCGGCAGGGAGTCGGCCCAGAAATCGGAGGGCTTCGGCGGCACGGTCGGGCTGACCGTCGGGGTCGGCACCGTCGGGACGGTCGGTAGTGGCGGGACGGTGGGCATCGGTACGACCGGCACCTCGGGGGTGGGGATCGACGGTACGACCGGGGTCGGCACGACCGGCACCGGTGGCCTGGGCACCGAAGGCTTCGGCGCGGTCGTGACCGGGGACGCCGGCGGCTTCGACGTGGCCGGTCGGCCGGCCGCGGGCACGGGCGCGCCCTGCGGCTGAGGGGACGGCGACCCGGCCGGGGACGGTGGCGTGGCGGCCGGGCTCGTGGCCGGCTCCGGTGCCGACGTCGGTTCGACGCCGACCGGAGCCGGGCCCGGTGCGGGCGGTACCGGTGCCAGGGACGGCGCGGGCACGGCCGGGGAGGAGACTGGGGGAGCGGCCACCGGGGGCTTCGGCTCCGGGGAGCCGGTCAGCGCGTACGCGGCGACGGCGGCGGCGGCCACCGCGACCGCGGCGGCGATGCCGGCCTTGGCCGCCGAGCCCAGGCCCTCGCCCGCGGCCGCGCCGGCCCCGGCACCGGTACCGCCCGAGGCCGCACCCGCGCCGCCCGCCGCCGCACCGCCCGAGGCGACGGCCGCCGTTCCGGCCGCCGCACCACCGACCGCCGCCGCACCGCCCACGGCCGCCGCGGCGGCGCTGAAGCCGCCCACGCCGACCCAGACCAGCACGCCGCCGGGCAGCAGCGCCCGCAGCCCGTGGTTGATCTCGGACAGCTCCAGGCAGGCGGCCGTGCAGCGGTCGCACTCCCTGAGGTGCCGGCCGACCTCCGCCGAGGCGCGCTTGCGCAGTGACCCGCGCGCGTACGCGCCGAGCCGGTTGGCGTACGCCTCGCAGGCCCGCTCCTGGCTGCCCGACACATGCGCCTGCAGGAAACCGGCGGCCAGCCGGTCGCGGGCCCGGTGCGCCTGGACGGCGGTGGCGTTGGCGGTCTTGCCGAGCATCACCGCGACGGTCTTCGGGGACTCCCGCTCGACCTCGGTGTGCCAGAGCACCATCCGGTCGTCCTCGGGCAGTTCGGCGTACGCCTGCATCACCATGCGCTGGTCGGCCAGCGCCATCGCCCAGGCGTCCGCGCCCGGATCGGCCAGGTCGAGGTCCACGGTGGCGGCCGAGGTCTGCGCGAACACACTGAAGTCGTCGACCAGTTGCTCGCGCCGCTCGCTGCGGGTCCAGGCGGCGGCGACATTGCGCACGGCGGTCAGCAGATACGCGCGGACGGCGAACTCCGGCCCCTTGCCGGCCCGCAGCGCCTGCAGCGTGCGGGCGAACACCTCGCCCGCCAGGTCCTCGGCGGTGAAGCTGTCCCGGCAGCAGGTCCGCGCGTAGCGGCGCACCGAGTCCGCATGCCGGCGGTAGATCTCCTCGTACGCGGTGTCGTCGCCGGCCCGCACCCGGGCGGTCAACTCGGCGTCGGAGGGCGGGCGCTCGCCGTCCACCGGGTCGGCGGGGGCGGGCACGGTCGGGCGGGCCGGCCGGCCGGTGCCGACGAAGGCCTCCGGGGCGACGCCGCCCTGGCCGGCCGGGGCCTGGCCCGGCACCCGGTTGGACGGCAGCGCGGCGGCGGAGAACGACTCGCGGCTGGGCATCCCGGCCTGGTCCGGCACCTGCCCGGACCCCAGCCCCGGGCCCGGAGCCGGTCCAGGCGCGGGGGAGCCCGCGGCCGGACCCCCGGACCGGCCCTCAGGCCCGCCCGCGTCGGCCCGGCCGAAGTCGAGGCCGTAGCCGTAGTCGTTCTGTTCCTCGGCGCTCACAACGGACCCCAGATTCCACGACAGCCCCCGTAGTGTGGCAGGGCGTGCGGGAGTGCGTGGGCGCACGGTTCCCCGCTGCACGGCGCCGAGAGCGCTCGAACGGCGCGCATCGGGACATTGGCTCCAACCACGGGCAAAGGATGGCATAGCGCAGAGGCGGGCGGTAGCCGGACCGGCCGCGACCCACTCTTCCGAGGAGCCGTCGCGGATCTGTTCGGCCCGGGTGAGACGCCCGCCGCGATATCGGCCGTACCCGGCGCGCGACCGCTCCGAGCGCGCCGGGAAGCCGTCAACTCCCAGGTATGCCAAGGGTGGGGAGCGCCACCCGGGAACGCCGCTCAGCGCACCCGCAGGCCGTCCAGCAGAATCTGCAGCAGCCGGTCGGAGGGCCCGTCAGCGGGTTGACCGTCCGCCTGCCCGCCTTCCGCCGCCGACGGCCCGCCGGTCGCCGGGACCGGGGCCACCGCCGAGGCCGGAGCCGGCGGGGTGCGCGCGGCGTGCACCGGCACCGAGGCGGTCAGCACCAGCACCACGTCCGCGACCGTCACTCCCGGCCGCAGCTCACCGGCCGCGCCCGCCCGCGCCACCAGGGCGGCGAGGAGTTGCAGCAGCAGCCGCGGGTCCGCGTCGGCGGCCGTCGACGCCGGGTCGCCGACGGCACCCGGCTGCGGCTCGGCGCCCAGCGACTCGTACCGGACGCCGCCGGGAACGGCGCCCGGTACGGCCGGATCGACCGCGCGCTGCCCGGGCACTCTTCCCAGGTCCTCCGCGTACCGGAACGCCTCCGGCGGAAGCAGCCGCCCGGCACCCGTACTCACCGCCCGCGCCAGATAGCCGGCCAACGCCTCCCAGGCCCCGCCGCCGCCGTACAGCGACTCGCGGGCCTGCGCCGTCAGCCAGGCGACCTCCTCGGCGGCGATCCGCTGGACCAGCACCTCCTTGCTCGGGAAGCGCCGGTACACCGTGCCCACCCCGACCCCGGCCCGGCGCGCGACCTCCTCCATCGGCGCGCCGTAGCCGAACTCGCCGAACACCTCACGGGCCGCGCGCAGCACGCTCTCCAGGTTCCGGCGGGCATCCACCCGCAGCCGGGCCCCCGGCGCCGGCCCGCCGCCCTGTGGCGGCTCGGCCCGGTACGGCATGCCGGGGTACGGCATGCCGTGCTGCGGCGGCAGATCCGCGGGGCCGCGCTGCTCCGGCACCACGCCCTGGCCTGCGTGCGACCCACCCGCTCGCCCCAACAGTCGCTCCTGCTCCATCATCCCAACTCTCCCCCGCAGGCGTCCGATGCCGGACCCTGTCGGCGCCCGCCCCTGCACCCCCCGGTGCAGCTCCGTCTGTAAGAAATGACCCGATGACCCATCGCTCGTGCCGCTCGTGCCGTCCAGGTGACGCATGACCACTCACGCATGACGACGCCGACTCCACCACGGCTGGTGCAGCCGGGCCGGGTTGCGCGTCCGGCTCGGCGCGTCGGCACCTCCGCGGGGCTTCGTCCGGGAACTACCCTTCCCCGGATGACTGTCCCGCAGTCGGGTTCTCGCGCCAACACTAGAACTGGCCGTAGTGGCCGCTCCACGGTGCGTCGCCGCCAGTTGTCATGGCGATGGCCGCCCCGAGACACAATCCGACCATAGTTCACGGCAGTTCGCGGCCGAAAGTACGTCAGAAAGTCACCCCGACAGCACATTCGGTCCCAGGAGCCGCTCTCCGTCCCGTCCGCCCCGGCACGGACTGTGGACAAGAGGGCCCCCGGCGGTCCTTCATTGAGGGCGTAGTCCGGGCAGAGCCACATCGGCAGGGGGCGCACCATCAGAATTCTGATCGTCGGCGGCGGCTGCGCCGGGATGTCCGCCGCGTTGCACCTTCAGCGCGGCCTGGGTGAGCGGCTCCGCCGGGGCGAGGCGGAGATCACCGTGGTCGAGCCGCAGCCCTATCTGACCTATCACCCGCTGCTCGCCGAGGTCGCGGCCGGCTCGATCGACCCCCGGCACGTGGTGGTCCCGCTCCGCCGGACCCTGCCCGACTGCCGGGTGCTCACCGCCCGGATCACCCGGATCGAGCACGCCACCC
Organism: Kitasatospora sp. NPDC088548; assembly: GCF_044753005.1. NCBI lineage: Bacteria > Bacillati > Actinomycetota > Actinomycetes > Kitasatosporales > Streptomycetaceae > Kitasatospora > Kitasatospora sp. NPDC088548. The sequence continues at coordinate 2,968 of NZ_JBIVMI010000025.1, read as the reverse complement.
GCCGGGCCTGGGCCGACCCCGCCGCCCGCGGCGAACCGCCCGCGCCGGTCGAACTCGACTACGACATCCTGGTGGTGGCCCCCGGCTCGGTCTCCCGGACGGCGGCCGTCCCCGGCCTGGCCGAGTACGGGCTCGGGTTCTCCACCGTCGGGGAGGCGGTGGGTCTGCGCAACCACATCCTGGAACAGCTCGACCTCGCCTCCGCCACCCGGGACCCGGCCCTGCGCCAGGCCGCGCTCACCTTCGTCTTCGTCGGCGGCGGCTACGCGGGCGTCGGCGCGCTCGCCGAACTGGAGGACATGGCCCGGTACGCCGTCCGCGGTTACCACAACATCAGCCCCGAGGACCTGCGCTGGGTCCTGGTCGAGGCCACCGACCGGATCCTGGCCGAGGAGTCGCCCGAGCTCGCCGCGCACACCCTGGCCCAGTTGCGCGAGCGCAGCGTCGACGTCCGGCTGCGCACCACCCTGGAGTCCGCCGCGGGCCGGGTGACGGCGCTCTCGGACGGCAGCCGCTTCGCCGCCCGCACCCTGGTCTGGACGGCCGGGGTGCGCCCGGCCCCGCTGCTGCGCGACACCGACCTGCCGCTGGACACCACCGGCCGGATCCGCTGTCTGCCCACCCTGCAGGCGATCGGTCCGGACGGGCGGGCGCTGCCCGGGGTCTGGGCGGCCGGGGACTGTGCCGCCGTGCCCGACCCGTGGGGGGACGGCGCGCCCTGCGCGCCCAACGCCCAGCACGCCTTCGCCCAGGCCGAGCAGCTCGCCGCCAATGTGCTGGTCTCGCTGGAGGGCGGCCCCCGCGCGGCCGGGATCGCCGAGTACCGGCCGGACCGTGCCGCCTGTTCGACCTCGCTCGGCATCGGCCGGGCCGTGGCCCACAGCCGGCGCGGCGGGCGGCTCACGGGCCGGCGCGCCTGGTGGCTGCACCGGGCGCGGCACCTGCGCCGGCTGCCGAGCGCCGACCGGCGGGTGCGGGTGCTGATGGACTGGGTGCTGGGCGGGCTGTTCTCCCGCGAGGTGGTGTCGCTGGGGACGCTGGAGCATCCGCGGTCGGAGTTCGAGGCGGGCTTCGGCCCGGGGGCGGGCCCCGGGCCGCGCCCTCGTTCCGGTCCGGGTTCCCGTCCCGGCACCGGAGCGGATCCGGAGCCGGGGCCCGGGCTCGCGGACGAGCGGCCGGCCTGAAGGGGGGCTCCGGAGAACCTGCCGTGACCGATCCGACGGCCGTGCCGGGCGCGCGTGACTTCCGGAATCGGGCCTCCGCCTGACAGGATCTGCCCAACCGAGTCATTACCCCGTGTGCTGCTACGCACACAAAAAGTGATGATATGCCTGAAACCCGAGGAAACGGCCGTCGTTTGAACCTCATGCGCTGGAGCGCGCGGCTCACCGGAGTCCCTTGGCGTGCCGCCCTGCCGACCGGGGCCGACACCCACCAGGGCGCGGCGTCCGGCGACGGCGTCGTGGTCCCCAGCCCCCGCGACCCGACGAGCCCGCTCTGCCCGCAGCGGCCTCAGGACCTGCGCGAGGTGCTGAACCACATCCCCGCGCCGGTCGCCGTCACGTACGGCCCGCTGCACCAGCTCGGCTATGCCAACCGCGCCTACCGGGAGCTCTTCGGCGACCGGCCGACCGGCCTGCCCGCCTGCGACGCCCTGCCCGAACTCGGCGCCATGGGCGTCCTGCCGCTGATGGACCAGGTCATCCGCGGCGGCCGGCCGCGCAGCGTCAAGGCCCGCTGCATCCTCGGCCTCACCGGCAACCGCTACTACAACGTCTCCTGCGTCCCGCTCGGCCGGGACGAGAACGGCCACGACGCGGCGGAGCCGGGGGACGGCCAGGACGGGCCGCCCGCCGGCGTCCTCGTCTTCGCCGCCGAGGTCACCGACCAGGTGCTCGCCGCCACCCGGCTGCGGGAGTCCGAACGCCGCCAGCGCGAGGCCGCCGTCACCCTCCAGCGCAGCCTGCTCCCGCAGAAGCTCGACCAGCCCGCCGACCTCCGGGTCGCCGCCACCTACCAGCCGGGCGGGGCCGAGGCCGCGGTCGGCGGGGACTGGTACGACGTCATCGGCATCGGCGGCGGCCGCACCGCACTCGTCATCGGCGACGTGATGGGCCGGGGGCTGCGGGCGGCCGCGGTCATGGGCCAGCTCCGTACCGCCGTGCGCGCCTACGCCCGTCTCGACCTGCCGCCCCACGAGGTGATGCGTCTGCTCGACGGCCTCGCCATGGAGATCGACGCCAACCAGATCGCCACCTGCACCTACGCCGTCTGGGATCCGCGGCCCCGCACCCTCACCTATGCCTCCGCCGGACACCTCCCCATGCTGCTGCGCTCCCCGGACGGCACCGTCCTGCGCAGCGAGGAACAGAACGGCCCGCCCCTGGGCACCGGCGACGGTGTCCACGTCTCGCACACCCTTCGACTGCTGCCCGGCACCACCGGCGTCCTCTATACCGACGGCCTGGTGGAGCGCAGGGACGAGGACATCGACGAGGGCCTGGACCTGCTGGCCCGTACCCTCGCCGGGGCCGCCGGCGCGCCGGCGGTGATCTGCGCCCGTCTGCTGCGGGCCATGGGCGTCACCTCCGAGCACGACGACGACGTCGCCGTCCTCGCCTTCCAGCTGCCGGCCGGGGAGTCCGCCCCCGGGCCGAAACCCGCTCTTGACTCGCCCTCCCGAGAGGTCTAGTGTTCTTCGAGTTGCCCGACAGGGAGCACCGGACACGCATCGGCGCGGACGGTCCCGGGGCGGCCAATCCACGAAACACCACTTCCCGGTTCTGTCGGGTCGCGTCTGCTTTTCGGGTCGCGGCTCGGGGTGAATTCGGCGTGCGCGTTTATATGGATTGTGGCTGGATTCGCTTTTTGGAGCGGGGATCGGCTAGAGTTTGGAACGTCGGACGGGCCGTCAGGTCGCGGAAGACAGCAGCGAGTTGGGTGAGTGAAACTCCGGAAAACGGAGCGG
>NZ_JBIVMI010000024.1:67465-146494 GCF_044753005.1 Kitasatospora sp. NPDC088548 | reverse complement strand
GCGTGAAACGGAGGTCGTCGCCGTGTCCGGCAGATCCCCATGTGGGTGACCAGATCGAACAACCTCAAGCCGATCACCGGAGGTAAAACGACAAGATGAGAGGAGGTGGTCGAACTCGCCAGCTTTGGCGCCGAGGATGAAGGCGTGGAGCTTGGCGGTGTTGGTGGTGATGACGGTGTCCGGGTCGTCGGACTCGCGCAAGTGGCGGGCATCGCCAGCTCCGGTGGCAAGTTCTAGGCAGTTGCTGGAGCCTTCGCCTTCGCTGTACGAAGACTTCTGCCACGAGAGTTGGGACATGGAGGCATCCTTTCAGGTCTGGAGCAGGTAGATAAGGTGTTGAATGAGTCCTAACGAGCTGCGGAAAGGCAGGTCGCGCAGGGATCTGCTGGTGTCGATAGCGGGCAGCGCGACATCACTCAGTTGTTGAAGCTTCCGACGGTACGCTGAGATTTCGGCCTGATCCCCAAGGTGCTCGGCTCGCTTGGGTCCGTCCAGGATGATGGTCGAGAGTGCAGCGCAGCCTGGGTCGCAGAAGAGAAACGACGCGGAAAGCGGTGCATGCTTCGGTGCGGTGAACGGCAAGACCTGGATGGTGACGTTGGGGAGTTCCGCCACGTCGATCAGGTGAAGAAGCTGAGCCCTCATTACATCGTCACCAGCGAACCGCATGCGCAATGCTGCCTCATGAACAACGAAGCGAAACTGTCGGCTCTTGTCATCGGTCAGAATTCGCTGCCGCTCCAGGCGGAACTTGACGGCTGTCGCGACATCCCATAGGCCGTCGCGGTAGCCGTCTTCGTAGATGGCCTGCGTGTACGCGGGGAGCTGGAAGACGCCAGGGATGTATAGCGCGTCATAACCTTCTACGCAGACAGCGCGATCCTCTGCCTCGGCGAGATCAAGGGCAAGGTCTGGAACCTGCCCATCGAACTCTGTCCACCAGCCCTTGCCGGTGCTACGCCCCATCTCGGCGAGCGTCGCCCGGTAGGCCGGATCGGTGCAGCCATAGGCGTCGAGCCAGATCTCAAGGCGTTCCGGATTGAGGGTGATCCGTCCGGCCTCGGTGTGGCTCACCGCCGGGCTCTTCATCCCCACCAGTGCGCCGGCCTCCGGAGCGGACAGCCCGGCTGCCAGGCGCAGGCGCTGCAGTTCTTCCCCGAACCGGCGCTGACGCTGACTGATCGGCCCCTTGTATCCCACGGCTTTCCTTTCCTGTCGACGCAGTCTCGCGCACAAGTCGTTGACGACGCCACCAACGGGTGACAGCACCCGGGAGACTCATCGAGTGGCTTGCAATGTTGCTCGGCATAACCCTACTCTCAGTGTTGCACCGATCACACGACGGAGCGTCAGTAACGCCTGTAACAAGGGCAGTAGGCGCCTTCTGCCCGCGCACCGCAGAGCAGCCACGCGTGACATTCGCCAGTCCCGCCCTGGCCTGGCTCACGGCGACACATCTCCGCCGGTGAACCACCCCTCACATCCCCACGGAGGTCCCCTATGTGTGCCTTCAACCTGCCCGAACCGCCCGACTGGTCCGCCGCCCGCACCGAGTTGCGCGAGGCCCTGACCAGCGCCGGGTGGCCGGACGACACCATCTACGACGCCGAGCTCGCCCTTCATGAGCTGTTTGTCAACGCTTGGAAGCACGCCGGAAGCTCCGCGCCCCTCGTGGTCGTCCTGCTCCTGAACCGCACCCTCCGCGTCTCGGTCTGCGACGACAGCCCGGACCTCCCCGAGCAGCGCGAACCCACCGACCCGTACGCGCAGTCCGGTCGGGGCCTGCACCTGGTCCGCGAGCTCACCCACCGCTTCGGCACAAACCCCCGTAAAAAGGGCAAAATCGTCTGGTTCGAGCTGGACGCCGCCGCGTGAACGACAGCCGCGGCCGCCACCCGATCAAGCCCACCGACCCGCGCACCCGCGTCTACACCGAGGCTCAGATCACCAGCCTGATCGCCGAAGTCCACGAGCGCGGCCGCAAGTTCGGCATCATCTTCCCGTCCGCCACCACGGACCGGACCATGGACGGCCGGGTCCTCGTCAACTCCGGCACCGCGCCGTCCACGACTCTCCTCAACCTCCTGAACCTCCTCCTCGACGCCGGGCGGGGCGGTGACCCGTGGGAGTCGTGATCCCCCTCGCCACCTCCTCGACCCAGGCCGTGCACGTCGAGCGCACCACCGTCCCCTACCTCACCGTCGAACACGTCCCCGACGCCACCGTGCAACTCCGCCTGGCCGTTGACCTCGACGTCCACGCGGGCCCCGGCGAACAGCTCGCCTTCCCGCTCACCCGCGACCAGGCCGAAGAGCTCCTTCACGGCCTCGCCGCCCACCTCGGCACCCGCGTCCTCGGAATCCGCCGATGAGGCCCGGCACCACCGGCTTCCTCGTCGCCACCGCCTTCGCGGTCCTCCTCGCCCTCGCCATCCTCACCGTCGTCCTCGGCGTCATCACCGCCCTCAACGTTGCAAGGGCCGACGAGGACGAGCCCAACCAGGGCATACCGGGCTGATCGACCCCACCCCAGGGCGGCTGCCGCCCCAGCCGCCCTCACCCCCCAACCCCCCGGTGCACCACCCTCCCCGAAGGGCACCCTCATGCCCGAAGTGCCGCCCCCGCTCGCCAACGCCCTCGCCGCCGCGCACTACGCCGTCGCCGCCGCCTTCGACGCGTACGCCGACCACCCGTGCGGGCCCGTCGTCCCGGACGACTTCGACTGGCCCGAACTCGAAGCCTTCCTGTACGAACTCGGTTACGAGGCCGACGAGTCCGACGTCGCCCTCAACCTCTACCGCCTCCTCACCGCCGTCCAGCGCATCGCCTACCGCGAAGCCGCCGGCCGCAACGCCACCTGGCACCCGGGCCGCCTCAACCCCAGACCCCGCCCCAGACCCCGCTGAGCCAGAAGTCGGCCCGTCCGACTTTCCACTCCGGAAGCCGTTCGGGCCCTCTGCGCACCCGCAGAGGGCCCGGGAGGCCGCTGTCCGTCTTCGGCGGGCGGAGGTTCGCGCTGCGTGATGGCCGATCCCCCCGGCCGTCCTGCCGTTGACACTTCTGGCCCGTGAACGAGGTGGTGGTCCGACTGGAGGGGGTGCTGTTTCCGGCGGTCGCGGACGTGAGGATGTTGTCGGTCGGGTAGGCCGACGAACGCTGTTGCGTCTGCACGTCCGGCGGTTGATCTGCGCCGGCACATCGTGTGAGCGGCAGACTTCTGCCAAGCAGGTGTCGAGCCCGACGTATGGTCGCGCGGGCTTCGACCTCCTGCGGTAGCGCGCTCTGCTCCATCCATGACCGTGGGTCAGATAAAGCTTCCCTTACCGCTCTTGGGACTCCTGGCAGGTGGTGTACTTGGCCTGGTCAGTGGTCGGTGTCGTGCGCGAGGCCGCAGGCGGCGGGACGCGGTCAGCCGTGCAGTCGCCCGCGATAAACCCCGGTGACATCGGCGGGCGTCCCGCGATAATGGTCGACATGGAGAAGGTCGAGGTGGTCGTCGCCCATCAGGAGCGCGCGACCCTGCGCGTCGGCGACGTGTTCCTGAAGATCGACGCTGACCAGATGCGCACCGACGTCGAGATCGAGGCGATGGCCATGGCGCCGGTCCCGACTCCGGAGGTCCTGTGGCGGAAGCCGCCCGTGCTCGCGCTCGCCGCCCTCCCGGGCACGGCACTCGGCCGCCTCGGCGAGCCGTCGACCGCGTCGCCGGCGGCGTGGGCCGCGGCGGGTGCCGCCGCACGGACGCTGCACGACGCGCCGCTGCCGCCATGGCCCGGTCGTAGCCCTGACGAACTCGCATCGGCCCTCGACGCCGAATGCGCCTGGCTCGTCACGAACGGTGTCCTTCCCGCCGACCTGGTCACGCGCAACCGCCGCGTCGCCGAGGGTGCGTTGCGGCCGTGGACACCGGTGTTCACGCACGGCGACTTGCAGGTCGCCCACATGTTCGTCGACGGTGACGAGATCACCGGCGTGATCGACTGGTCCGAGGCGAGCCGGGGCGATGCCCTGTTCGACCTCGCCGTCCTGACGCTCGGACACGAGGAGCACCTTGGCGACGTCGTCGCCGGCTACGGCACCGACGTCGACCTCGACGTGATCCGCGCGTGGTGGTCGCTGCGAAGCCTGCTGGCGGTCCGCTGGCTGGTCGAGCACGGCTTCGACCCGTCCGCGCCGGGCTGCGAGGTCGACGTGCTGAGATCCAACGGCTGCGAGTAGTACCAAGGGTTCCTGGCAAGGCGTGTCGCGCAGTCGTCGCCGGCAGATGGCGGCGCAGCCCAGGGCAAGGAAGGCTTCGTGGATGTCGTCGCGGATCCCCCGGCGGATGCGCGGGCGGCGGAACCGGTGCAGCAACGCGACCACGGCTTCGGCGACCCGGCGGTAGCTGCCGAGGCCGGAGCCGTGCTCCTCGCACAGGGTCATCGGTTCGCCGTCGGTGACCGCTGGGCCCCAGGCGCCCCTGCGCCAGAAGTCGGCCCGTCCGACTTCCTGCTCCCGAAGCCGTCCGGGCCCTCTGCGCGTCCGCAGAGGGCCCGGGAAACCGCTGGCTGTCTTCGGCGGGCAGAGGTTCACGCTGCGTGATGGCTGATCCCCGGCCGTCCTCGTGAGGTTGCCTGAAGATCGTCGGGCGCCGTCGTGCTGCCGTTGACACTTCTGGCTCGTGAACGAGGTGTTGGTCCGGCTGGAGAGGTTGCTGTTTCCGGCGGTCATGGACGCGAGGTCTGCGGTGGTCGGGGCGTCCTGCCCGGGCTGCGGAGTCCAGTCGGGTCGGCTCCATCCATGCCTGTGGGGCGCGGATCAGCATCGCTGGGGGCAGGCGTATGTGCGGGGGCTGCTGCTGGAGGGGCGGCGCAAGTCGGTGGAGCCGATGGCCGCGCGGCCATCGGCTCCACGATCCCCACCGTCATGGCCAGGCCGGTGGCCGCCGCGCCCAGCCCGAGCGCCGTGATCCCGTACAGCAGCAGGAACGGCCGCAGCAGCCCCGTCCCGACCGCGTCCACCGCCACCGCGTAGCGCGCCCCGCCGCCGGCCTGCACGAATTGACGGGGCGTCGGTCGAGGCATCGTGATCGTCGTCATGCCGTCCATCGCCTTCGCCCGGCCCTCGCGGGTCACGTGAGTTGACGGTCCTCGTCAATCGGGGCAGGCGACGGCGGGCGGTTCGGCGGCCGGGCGGGGGCGCGCCCAGGGGCGCGCGGAGGCGCGCTGGGGCGCGCGGGGGCGAGGGGATGCGCACTCGACAGGTGACGGGCGGCCGACCATTCTCGAACATGCGTGCGTGACCCGTCACCTCAACCCGCGTGAAGGAGCCCTCGTGGAGCGTCAGTTGGAGAATCGGCCGGCCCCGCTGAACCGCCCCCTGGAGTGTCCGGTCAACCGCCCAGTGCTCGTCCTGGACCCCACCGGGCGGGCCCGCGACGCCGAGAGCGCCGAGCTGATCGCGCGCGGGCCCGCCACGCCCGCCGACATCCTCGGGGTGCAGGCGTGGGCCGTGTCCGACCCCGACCTGCTGGAGGCGCTGCTCAAGGACCCGAGGATCGCCAAGAACGGCCCGCAGCACTGGCCCGACTACGGGTCGGTGGCGGCCGGCTGGCCGCTGGCCCTGTGGGTGACGGCCCGCAACATGTCCACGACGGACGTCGAGCACCACCGCCGGCTGCGCCGCCTGGTGAGCGCGGCCTTCACCCCCCGCCAGGTCGCCGCTCTGGCGGACCGGATCGAGGGGATGACGGCCGGGCTGATCGACACGATCGCCACCGCCGGCACCGGCGGGGCGCCGGTGGACCTGCGGCAGCACCTGGCCCGCGCGCTGCCGATCCTGGTCATCGCCCACCTGCTCGGACTGCCCGACGAACTGCGCGACGGCTTCAGCCGGCACGTCGACGGGGTCTTCGACACCACCCTCACCCCGGAGGAGTCCCAGGCCAACAACGTGGCCCTCTACACGGTGATCGCGACGCTGGTCGCCACCAAGCGCGAGCAGCCCGGCGACGACATGACCTCCCTGCTGATCGCCGCCCGCGACACCGAGGGCGACGGCAGCGCCCTCACCGAGGAGGAGTTGCTCGACACCGTCATGCTGGTGGTCGCCGCCGGCTACGAGACCACCGTCAACCTGATCGACAACTCCATCTCCCTGCTGCTCACCCACCCCGACCAGCTCGGCCTGGTGCGCGCCGGCAAGGCGGGCTGGGACGACGTGGTCGAGGAGTCGCTGCGCCGGGAGGCGCCCCTGGCGCACCTTCCGATGCGCTACGCCCTGGAGGACATCGAGCTGCCGGGCGGGGTGACCGTCCGCCGGGGCGATGCGATCCTGGCCTCCTACGCCGCCGCCGGCCGCCACCCCGCGCGGCACGGCGACAGCGGCGCGGAATTCGACGTCACCCGGGACGTCAAGGACCACCTCGCCTTCGGGCACGGCCCGCACTTCTGCCTCGGCGCACCGCTGGCCCGCCTGGAGGCCCGCACGGCACTGCGCGCACTGTTCGAGCGTTTCCCGCACCTGGTACTCGTCCCGGGCGTCGAGCTGGAGCCGGTCGACTCGCTGATCTCCAACGGGCACCGCACCCTGCCGGTCCTCCTGGATGGCCCGGACCGGGCCTAGGGACCGTATCGGGTTGTGATCAAAGACCTAACCCAGACTGCCCTTTGATCACAACCCAACGCGGTCCCCAGTAATTGACGGGAGGATAACCCTGGCCGGCCGCGTAGGTGTACCAGATCTGGTTGTTGCCGTTCCAGCAGTCCCACTGCTGGATGCGGACACCGTTGGTGTTCGCCCCGGCGGGGACGTCCAGGCACTTGCCGCTCCACGCGTTGCGCAAGGTGTAGTCGCCGCCCGGGACGTGGATCCAGAGCCACTTCTGGTTGGCGCCGCCGGTGCAGGACCACTGCTGGGCGGGTGCGCCGTTGCCGGTGCTCCAGCCGCCGATCTCCAGGCAGTGCAGGCTGATGGCGCTGCCCAGGGTGACGACGTTCGGGACCCTGGACGGGTGGTAGTCGTCGGCGTCGGCACTGGGCACGCCGACGGTGAGCGCGAGGCCGGTGCCGAGGGCGGCAGGCATACCGTCACTCCCAGGAGTGCGGGATCCGGTCTTGGCGACCGCGAAGTCGCGACGCTCTGCGATCACCTGGGAGACCTGAGCCTGTACTGCCGTCATGGCAGGCTGAACCACCCTGGGACCAACTCGCCGCTGTGCTGCCGGAGGGGTCGACCGGCGCGGCGGCTCGTCCGCCGGGCTGCCACCGCCCACGTGTCACCGATCTGATCGGCGGTCAGGTCGCACTGGCTTCCGCCCTCCACGCGGGGCGGAGTCGCGCGGCGACGTCGCCGGCCTGGCGAAGACCCGCCTGGTAGGCCGGTTCCCAGGCTGCCAGGTCGCCCAGGTTCGAGCCGAAAGCGCGCACCGAGGCCGGATCGGGGCCGATGGTCACCACGGTGTCCGCCCCCACGGCCGCCAGCTGCTGGTCGAGTGGCTCTCGGGGAAACAGGTGGGACATCGGCTCGATCACGACCAGTGTGCGGGCACCGGCCGCGAGATCGGCGTTGGTGCCCGCACGCAGCGCACCGTCCATGTATCGCCGGCCGTCGATGGCGACGGGCGGCGCGGCTCCGGGGAAGGCGCTGCTCGCCGCCACCGCGTGCACCAGCGGCACTCCGCTGTCGCGGTCCCACACCACGGGCTCACCGGTGGTCGCGTCCACGGCGGTGATCAGCAGTCGCCGCTCCGGCCACGCGTCCGCACCGATCAAGGCGGCGCGCCCCGCGATCAGCGCCTCATCGGCCTGGGGGTCGGTGCTGTCGAGCGCGAGCCGGCCGACGCGACGCCTGGCCTCGCCGGGTTCCAGGCTGCGGTCGCCGAGCACGGCGAACACCGCGCCCGTCCGCTCGGGGTCCGCCTTGAGCCGGTGAGCTGCCGGGCGAGCCGAAGTCGCGAGCCGACCCGGGTTCTGCCCGGTGGCGAGCAGTGCTCCGACGATCGCGCCGCTCGACGTGCCGACGGTCAGATCGGCCTCGCCCGGATCCACGCCGTCGCGGCGCAACCCGTAGGCCAGGCCGGCCATCCAGGCCGTGCCGACGTGACTCCCTGGGCCCAGGACGAGTGCTCGGTCGAAGGTGGGCATGGTGGTCTCCCCTCGTTGTTGAAACAGTCGTACCATATATTTGCTGACGCTGTTTCAGTTCAGGTTTCCGAGAGGAGATCCACCGTGGGGCGACCCGCAGATCCCACCCGGCGTGAGCGCACACTGGCGCGGGCGACCGACTACGTGCTGGCGCACGGGTTGGCCGGGCTGAGCCTGCGACCACTGGCCGCAGCCCTCGACACCAGCCCACGGATGCTGCTCTACGACTTCGGCAGCAAACAGGAGTTGGTCGCCGCGGTCCTCGCCGAGGCCCGGCGCCGAGGTGCGGTGCGCCTGGCCGGGCACCTTCCGCCGGAGACGGGTTCCGTGCAGGAGCGGCTGCGTGGCATCTGGGCGTGGATCAGCGCGGACGAACGTGCGCCGTTCGTCCGGCTGTTCTTCGAGGTGCACGCCGACGGCCTGCTCCACCCCGAGGCCTATCCCGACCAGGGGCGGGCGATCACGGACTGGTTCGACACCCTCGGTGCCACATTCCGGGACGTCTCCACCGGCCCTGACGACACCGTCACGCCCACGTTGGTCATGGCCGTTCTCCGGGGTCTGCTGTTCGATCTCACAGCCACCGGCGACCGCCACCGTGCCGATCGTGCGCTGGATCGCTTCGCCGAGCTCCTGAGGTAGTGAACGCACGCGTGGCATGGGGCCATGCGCGACCTCTGGGCCGGAAGCCGGCCCGTCGACCGTCCGACTTCCCACTCCTGAAGCTGCTCGGGCCCTCTGCGTACCCGCAGAGGGCCCGAGAAACCGAACGTCAAGGAACAGCGGGGAGATCAGTGCGCGCCGGAGGGCCGCCGAGGGACTCGACGATCAGCAGCGCCCACTTGTTCGCGACGTCCGAGAAGATCTCCCGTGCCAGCGAGTCCGCGCGCGTCAGGTCCGCATCGCCCGGGCGGCCGGGAAGCCGGGCACCGCCCCCGCACCCCCGGCCACCCTGATCGGTGTCGCGGCACTGGACCTGCCCGAGCACCTGGTCGAGGTCGAGGCCACCGCTGTCCTGGACTGCGACGGACTCGACCGGTGTGCGGTCCTTCGGCCCTGAGTAGCCTTGGGCACCTCCACGTTGGCGGGGTTGAGAAAGGCGGGCCCGTGAAAGGCCGGATCTCGGTGAGGCAGGCGCTGGGACTGCTGACGGGTGTCTGGCTGTTCCTGGGCGGGGCCTACCTGGTGGCGCTCCTGTTCGACGATCCCGGACTGACGGTCTGGGCACCGGCGACCATGTACGCCGGGGGGTGGTGGGCGCGCCACCGGCCATCGGTCCGGGCAGGGCTGGTCGGGACGATCGTCGGCTGTGCCGTGGCCTTCCTGCTCGTGGACATCCTGCGCGAGCACCTGAGCAAGGCCGCCGCGGACGGGCTGGCGGCCGGAACGGCGATGATCCCGGTCGCTGCGGTCCTGGTCGTCTGGACGCACCTGGCACCGGCGTTCGCCCGACGGAACGCGGCCGGCTGACGCGCGCCCGCCGGGCCGAACGCGGAGGCCGGGGAGGGTGTCCGGCTCGTCGTCCGGGGACGACCTCAGGCCGGACACCCTCCCTGCGCCGGGCGCGCCCGCCCGTCAGGCGGTCGGCGCGGTGCCCTGGGCGTTCCGGCGGCGCAGGTGGACGGCGCCGAGGACGCCGGCGAGCGCGACGCCCCCGGTCGCCCCGGCGACGGCCGGGTTGATCATCGGCACCGATTCGGCGGGCTGTGCCCCGCCGCACTGGGAGTGGCCGATGGTCAGGTTGGCGCCGTTCAGGACCGGCAGCAGGGCGAAGCGGGCGGCGTTGACGGTCAGCACGCCGTTGGCGTCGGTGGTCTGCTCGTTGAGGATGATCGTGCCGATGGCGGGGATGCTGACCTTGGTGTTGGCGGGGGCGTTGGCCTGGAGGGTGGTCGGGATCCCGGCGATGGTGACCGTCCCGCCCGCGATCGTGCCGCTGCCGGTGGCCCCGGCGGGGGTGGCGTTGCAGGTGGTGTTGATGCCGGTCAGGGACGCCTGGGCGAGGCCGAGGTCGAGCCCTATCCTGTCGACCGTCGCGGAGGCCGTCGAGGTGCCGTCGGCGGGGTTGCCGGCGGTGGTCGCGGTGAGCACGGAAGTGGTGCTGAACGGCCCGAGGTTGAGGCCGACGAGGGTCTGCGTGCCGCCCGACGGGTAGGTCGAGTGCGGCGTCGGCGACACGGCGACGAGCCCGCTCAGGGCGTCCGAGGAGACGACATAGGCGTCGGCCTCGGGGGAGGGGAGGGCGGCGTACGCCGGGGCGGCGGAGGCGAGGATTCCGGCGGCGAGCGCGGTGCCGGCCAGGACGCGGACGTGGGTGCGAGTTCTCACAGGTCGGGCCTTTCGGTTGGCAGACCACTGGATCTGTCACGGGATACGGGTGAGGTGCGGGTCATCGACTCCGCCGACCGGTCGTGGCTTTGGCCACGGATCACCGGCCGGGGAGAAGCTCCGTCGGTCAGGCGGTGGCGATCTCCTGGACGGCGGGCGGCGGCTCTGCCGTGCGGGCCGTCTTGTGCCAGGAGTTCTTGCGCCGCACGATCCGCCAGAAGGCGCGGACCGCGACGAGGTAGGTGGTCGCGGCATAGACCGCGAGCGCGAGGCCGTAGCCGAGCGCGGCCCGGCGGCTGATCCCCGGTTCACTGCGACGCCGGTACACCGGCCCCCAGACGGCGAACTCGGCGACCCCCACGAGCAGGTAGAGCGCGATCAGCGGAGCGCCGCCCCGGCCGAGGAAGGAGAGGACGAACTCGGGGTAGGCGACCGAGTTGTAGGCGAAGGCGGCGATCGGCACGGTGTACACGACCAGGCCGATGACCTGGAGCCAGGGCTGGACCATGAAGTAGAGGACTTCGAGGAAGCCCGTCGTGCTGAAGCGGTGCGATCGCCAGACCTGGCGCAGATAGGGCGCGCACTGCATCGCGCCCTGTGCCCAGCGGACCCGCTGGGTGATCAACTGCCGTACGCTCCACAGGGCTTCCTGGTCCACCCAGGCGGCCGTGGTGTAGCCGTTGCGCCAGCCGCCGAGCATCATCCGCAGCCCGAGCTCGAAGTCCTCCAGCAGCGCCCTGCCCCACGGCTCGGCGCTGCCCTGGTCGATCGAGCGCAGTGCGCTGAGCCGGTTGGCCTGGCCGTTGCCGCCCACGTTGACGGTCCGGGTGTACCGGCGGGTGATCTGCATGGCGGAGATCGGCCCGCGGAACTCGATGTCCTGCAACCGGGCCAGCAGGCGGGCGAACCGGTTGGCGAGGCGCCCCCGGCCGGGCAGCGGCACGGCCACGTCGCGGTTGGACATCCGGACCTCGACCTGGACGGCGCCGATGGCCGGGTCGCCGAAGAACGCCGGCCCGGCGAAGCAGTGCAGCATCCCCGGGGAGGGCCGCCCGTCGGCGTCCAGGACGGTCACGACGACCCGGTCGGCGTCGGCGTTCCCGGGCAGCCAGGCTTCGAGCGCCTGGTAGGCGGCGTTCAGGGCGTCGCCCTTGCCCGTCCGCGCCTGCGGCAGCCGGCGGCCGACCAGTTGGACGGGCTGCCCCGCGCCTGCCCGGGCCCGCACCACCTCGGCCGTCCGGTCGTTGGAGTGGTCGTCGACGACCCAGACGCGGGCCTCGGGGAAGTGCCGGGCGAGGTAGTCCAGGGTGGTGCCGATCACGGCCTCCTCGTCCCGGCAGGGGATGAAGAAGTGCCAGCTGAACCGGGTCGGGTCACCCGGGGTGTCCGGGCGGGCCCGCAGGAAGTTGCGCACGATGACGGCGACATAGGCGAGGAAGCTCACCCCCAGGACGAAGGAGAGGGAGATGGAGATGTCGAGCAGGGTCACGGCGCGCCATCCTCGACGTCGTGGGTGGAGGTTCGGGTGATCATGTGGAGGAAGAACAGCAGGGCGACCAGGGCGGCGGCCATCATCAGCACCGAGCCGAACAGGACGTGCGTCCAGCCGAATCCCTCGTCGCCGTAGCGGTGCTGCATGGCGACGATCAACGTCAGGCGCCCCAGGTTGGTGGCGCCGATCAGGGCGGCCGCCAGGACGAAGCCCAGCAGGACCCGCGTCGGCCTGCGCGCGCTGAACAGCAGCAGGACGCCGGAGAGCAGGGCGAGCGGGGCGATCAGCAGGGCGCTGCTGCAACCGGTGGTCAGCGCGATCCCGCGCCCGAAGCCGCCGTCGTCGCCGGCGTAGAGCACCGGCGCGTCGGGGGACGTGAGCAGCATGGTCTTCAGGCCCAGCGTGTGGGAGACGAGCCACTGCGCTCCGGCGATCTCGTGGAAGCGGTAGTAGCGCTCGCCGGCGACCAGGAACCCGCACAGACCCAGCAGCAGCGGACCGAACACCCGGCCGGGCAGCGGGGTGCGGCCGGGGTGCGACACCTGCGAGCGGGCCGGCCGCGACGGCTGGGAACGTTGCGGGTACGCGTCTGCGGTCACGAGGAAAACCCCCTGGGGGAAGGGCGGGTGGCGGGAATCGGCGCCCCGGCCCGTACCGCCGGCTGATCCGGTAGGGGCTCCGGAATGGGCTCCGGGGCGGGCCGAGGGCGGTTTTCCGGCACCCGGCGGAACGACAAGGTGTGGCCGGTGTCCGGGCGTTGGTGCCGGCTATGCCCCGCCGCGGTTCCGATCGGTCGGCTCCGCCGTGTCGGCGGTGTCGGCGGCCAGCCGGCTGCGCCGGATCAGCACGACTCCCACCAGCACCAGCGCCGTGGCGGCCGCGGTCGCGATGCCGAGGCCGGGCGAGCCGGTCGAGGCCAGAATGCCGCCGCCGGCCGCAGTCGGGGGAAGGCCGCCGGTAATGGGTCCGTACATGGACAGTTCCTCTCGTTCTGACCGGATTGTTCCGATCTGGCCAGCCCGTATGTTGCTGCATCGGCCGGATGATCTGACCGGTGCCGCGCCCATCTGAGGGGAAATCACTCATTTGCCTCAATTGGCCGAGCACGAACTGCTGGTGACCAGGTATCCGGCACCGGAGCCGCCCGGCGGGTGCGCATCCGGCACCCGTCCCTGACCTCGCCCTTGACGGCCCGACGGGCCGATCGCTGTCCGCCGAACGGGTGATAGCGCCCGGGGTGAACCGGCTTTTATTGGGCCAATTGGGTGACATTAGGGGCATGTATTGATCTTTTCTTCGAGCCCCCTCCCTACCGTCTGCTGTTACTGCACCGACCTCATCCCGCCTCTCGCCCCCTTCGGAGCGCCATGTCCTCGACCGATGTCACCCTGGTCCTCGGAACCCGGCCGGAAATCGTCAAACTCGCCGGTGTGGTCCGCCTCCTGGGCC
The DNA here is from genome assembly GCF_044753005.1 of Kitasatospora sp. NPDC088548. NCBI lineage: Bacteria > Bacillati > Actinomycetota > Actinomycetes > Kitasatosporales > Streptomycetaceae > Kitasatospora > Kitasatospora sp. NPDC088548. The sequence continues at coordinate 133,103 of NZ_JBIVMI010000024.1, read as the reverse complement.
CCCAGGCCCGCGTCGTGTGGACCGGCCAGCACTGGGACCCGGCCCTCACCACCGCCTTCTTCGCGCAGTACGGCCTTCCCCGCCCGCACCACCTGCTGAAGGGCGTCGGCGGCGAGCCGCGCGGCCGGCAGATCGGCCACATGGTCAGCGCGCTGAGCGACCACCTCGCGGCACGCCCGCCGGCCGCCGTCGTCGTCCAGGGCGACACCAACACCGCCGCCGCCGGCGCGCTGGCGGCACACTGCGCCGGCATCCCCGTCGTCCATGTCGAGGCCGGCCTGCGCTCCTTCGACCCCGACATGCCCGAGGAGGCCAACCGCCGCCTCATCGCCCCGCTCGCCGACCTGCACTGCGCGCCCACCCCGACCGCGGCCGCGCACCTCCTGCGCGAGGGCATCGAACCGCACCGGGTGGTGATCACCGGGAACACCGTCGTCGAGGCGACCCTGGAGACCCTGCCCGCCGAAGCCGAGGCCCGCCGCATCGTGGCCGAGCACGCCGTCGCCCCGGGCGGCTACGTACTCGCGACCATCCACCGCCCCGAGAACACCGACGACGCCGCACGGCTCGCCCAGATCCTCGACCAACTCGCCGCCCTGGACATACCGGTGCTGCTGCCGCTGCACCCACGGACCCAGGCCGCCGTCGACGCGTTCGGCCTGCGGGCCTCGATCGCCCGGCTGCGGCAGATCGAGCCACTGGACCACGCCGCCTTCCTCGCCCTGGCCCGGCACTGCCGCCTGCTGGTGTCGGACTCCGGCGGAGTCCAGGAGGAGTGCACCGTGCTCAAGCGCCCGCTCGTGGTGGTGCGCAACTCCACCGAGCGCCCCGAAGCCGTGCAGGCCGGCTTCGCCCGCCTCGCCCGGCCCGGTCACGAACTCGCCCGGACCCTGAGGGACTTGCTCGACGACGAGGCCGCTGCCGAACGGCTGGCCAGGCTCCCTTCCCCCTACGGCACCGGACAGGCGAGCGCCGACATCGTCACCGCGGTCCGCAGCCGCTACCTCGCCCCCGGGCGGACCCCCGTACCGCAGCCCGGCCGCGAGCCGCTCGCCGCCACGGCGGCCCACCCCGGGCACTGATCCGGCCGGCAACCGCCCTGCGGCGGAAGGGGCTACCGGATCAGCCGCCGCTCCTCTTCACGTCCTCGGCGGCGGGGCGGCTTCCCGGCTCCCCAGGGCGGGCGCGTCGGACAGGCCCGAGGCCCACATCCGGCCGTAGGCCGAGTAGTCGCACAGGTGCCGGGTCACCTCGGCGGCGCTGAGACCCGTGCCGCCCTCGATCCACCAGGAGAGCACCCCGACGACCTCTCCCGTCCACGCCCGGGCCACCACCTCCAGCGGGACGCGCGGCTGAACGCCGGCCTGCCGGCAGCGGCTCCGGAAGACGTCCCCGGCCAGCTCGCCGATGATCTCGGTGAACTCCCGCAGCGCCCGGCCGTCCCCCTCACCGCGAAGGATGACCTGGCAGGCCGGCCGCTCCCGCTCGGCGTGCTGGAACAGGTGCAGCAGCGGCAGTTCGGCGATCCCCTCGGCCCCGGCGTCGGCCTGCTCGACCGCCGGCATGACGCGCACGCGGTCCAGCGCGAGGTCGCGGACCACCCAGACGAGCAGGTCCTCCTTGTCCCGGTAGTGGGCGTAGAACGTGGCGCGGCCCACGTCGGCCCGCTCCACCAGCTGATCCACCGTGACCGTGTGGAACCCCTTCTCGAGCACGAGCTCGACCAGCGCCGCACCCAGCGCACTGCGCGTACGGCGCACCCGGCGGTCTTCAATCACCTTCACAGGAGAACTAACGCTCCTGACAGTGTCTGGTCACGACCGGGCCGCGGTGGCCGGGCGAGGGAAGTGCGGCGCCTCAGGGCAGCGGGGTGCGGGGACTGCGGCTCGTCGAACTCGGGGGCGTCGATCCCGAGGTCGGACGCGATCACAGCCCGGTGCGGTCCCTCCACCAGACGAACACCTCGGTGCTCGGCTGCCGTTCGGAGAACAGGCCCGACGGGGAGACCTCCCGCAGAAGCCGGAGCAGGTCCGCCTCGAAGCCGGCCCGGCGCGCGCCGAACAGGTGCGGGGCCGAGGACGACATCGAGAAGACCTGGGCGACCACCTCGTCGCGCGTACGCTCCAACGCCTGCCCGCCGGGGACGACATGGCGCTGGAGGCCGGAGAACCCCGCCCGGGCGAGCACCGCGGCCTCGTCGTCGGGCGTCCCGTGCGGCAGCACCCCGCGGCCGGCCCGTCGGACCGGCCCCAGGTACCGCCCGACCAACGCGTCCACGGCCGCACCGGGCACCGCCGGGTGCGGAAGGCCCTCCACGGAACGAGTCTCCGTCTGCAGATCCGAGATGTGCACCAGTGCGCCCCCGGGTCGGAGCATGCCCCGCATGGTCGCCGCCACCGGCCCGCGGTCCATCCAGTGGAAGGACTGGCCGAAGGTCGCGACGGTGAACGTTCCGAGCCCCGCGGGCAGATCCTCCGCCCGGGCCCGCACCCACCGCGCCTTCCAGGCCACCCCGGCCTCGGCGGCCGCGCGTACGGCTTCGGCGATCATCCCGCCGTCCGGGTCCACACCGACGATCTCGCCGAACAAGTCGGCCAGGCCCACCGCAAGGGTGCCAGGACCGCACCCCACGTCGACCAGGCGCCCCCGTCCGTCGAGCCTCAGAACCCCGGCGAGCACATCGGCCAGCCCGGGAGCGTAGGGGAGCCTTCCGCGCCGGTAGTAGGCGGCCGTGCCCGAGAACAACGAGTCGTCCCACTCCCAGTCGGCGGCCACGTCCACCCACCACCCTTCTCCCGATCCACGTCCACCCGGCGTCCGATGATTCCACGGCGGCGACCGGTACAGCCCGGCGAAACCCCGCGAGTCCTACGGGTGGTGGGGTAGTGCCCAGTTGAAGCCCGCCGTTCGTGCCCGCCTCCCCGACCGGGCCGCCCCGCATTCGGCGGCGCGTGACAGAGTGAGCGGGAAAAGGGGTAATGACTCGGTAAATCGACTGCTTGCCAAGGAGAATGACGATGACTCAGCAGAAGCTCGACGTGTGGGCGTTCGCCGCCCCGCTCGTCCTCATGGGGTTCGGCGGGCTGAGCCTCTACCTCGGCCTGCCGGACGACGGACCGGTCACGTGCGGCAGCTCGACCATGTACCCCGGCGACTACTGCGGACCGCTCGCCGGGCGGGTGATCACCGGCAGCGGCGGGCCGCCCGCGAGCAACTACGACGCCATCGCCGCCGAGCAGCACGCGTCCACCCCCTTCGCCATCATCCTGGGCGTGGTGCTCCTGGTGGCCGGCGCCGCCGTTCTGGCCCTGCTCGTCCACGCCGCCCGGCGGCGCCCCGCCCAGGGCCAGACGTTCTGACCCGTGGGGGCGGGGGCGTCGCGCCGTTCCTGTTCGGTGCGGTGAGGCCGGGCCCGTCCAGCCCCGGTGGCTCCGGGCGCGACTCGGCGGGGCGCGGCCGCTCGGGCCCGGGTCGGTTCGGGGGCGTCCGGGCCTGTGGTTAGGCTGGCTGCGAGCGGACGTCCGTGATCGAACGTCCGTGGCTGAACGGGGCCGTGGGGGCCGCGCCCGGCGTGGGTCGCACGGCAGCAGCAAGGGGGGTTTGACGTGTATCCACTCGGACTCGGGGTGGTGTCGTGGTGGTGGATCGCCGTCCTGGCGACGGCGGTGTTCCTGGCGGTCCTGGTACCGGGGATGCCCACGCGCACGTACCGGATCCAGACCGCGCTGGCACCGCTCGCCATGGCGGCCTTCGCGTATGCGAGTTACGCGGTGAAGCACATGGAGCCGACGACCATCCTGGTGATGTACGTGACGGGGATCCTGGTCTTCCCGCTGGGCGCCATCGGCCATCGCCGGAAGCTGGCACAGCGGTTGATGGAGGCACAGCGGAAGGGTGAGTCGGACGAGGATACGTGGCCGCCGGCCATGATGGCGCAGATGCTGCTGGCCGCCGCCGTGCTCTGTGGGGTGTACCTCTGGATCGCACCCTGGTAATGGGGTAGTGCTTGCCGTAACGAGGCCGCAGCCCATGGGCTGCGGCGCGTCGTCCCCGCGCCATCGGTCCCGTACCCCCGTCCCCACCCCGGGGGGTGATCATCTCGCCGTCGCCGCCGCCGGATAGCCTCGTCCGCGCACGGCTGGAACGGATCGACGGGGGACGCGACACCATGGAGCACACCGACGGCTGCGACGAGCGACTGGCGGCCGAGGGGGAGGTGGCCGTCGCGCGGCTGGCCATGGACTCCGGGGACCTCCCGCACGCCGCCGACCACCTCGCGGACGCGATGACCACCGACCCCCAACTGCCCGAGCTGCACGAGGCGCTGGCCGAGCTGTGGGCCCGTGCGGGCGGCGCGGAGGCGGCGCGGGAGCTGTTCCCGCTCGACGGGCAGGTGTACCTGGGCACCGTGGTCTGCCGGGCGCACGTCGAGGCGGCGGCGGGGGACTGGGACGCCGCCGTCGCGCTGCTCGCCTCGGCGATCCAGTACGAGCCCGGCAAGCCCTGGGCGCACACCGCCTGGCTGGGCCGGGAGGACCTGCCGGAGCTGGTCTCCCCGGACGCCGTCGCCCAGGCGGTGATGCGGGCCGCCGGTACCCTCCCGGACCCGCTGCCGGAGGAACTGCGCCCGGCCGTCCAGCCGTTCGAGGACTTCGCCCAGGCCGTGGTGGCCCGTCACCCGGACCACCCGCTGCTGCTGGCCGTGGTCTCCGGGCTCACCCGGCGCCTCGGTGCCACCGCGCGCGCCGTGGAACTCGCCGAGCACGCCCACCGCCTCGCGCCCGAGTACCTGCCCGCCGTGATGCTCGGCAACGCCCTGCGCGCCCACGGCGAGCCGGACCGCGCGCTGGAGGTCTGGGAGGCGGAGCTGGCCCGCGACCCCTCCGACACCTACCTCGCCGTGGACATCGCCGAGCTGTACGGGGCCACCGGCCGGCCCGCCGAGGGGCTGCCCTGGCTGGACCGGGTCCTCGCCACCGAGCCGGACCACCCCAAGGCGGGCCCGGCGCTGCACGGCCTGCGGCACGCCGTCGACGGCGGCACCGCCCACCTGGTCGCGCTGGTCGACCACTACCGCGCCCACCCCGAGCACGACTACGCACCCGATCTGCTGGCCCGGCTCTGCAGGCGGCAGCCCTGGCTGGGCATGGTACCCGGCGCGACCGAGGCCACGGTGAACGTCCTCCACCAGGTCCTGAAGTCGTCCGACACCGGCCGGGACAACGAGATCACGTGCACCGTCTCGGCGCTGGAGCCGCCCAGTTCGCTGCTGGCCCTCCACCTGGCGCTGCCCCGGGCGACCGTCGAGTACCGGGCCGTCCTCGACCCCGACCCCCGGCTGCCGCTGCGCGAGGTCGGCACCCGGGTCTGGACGTACGACGGCACCGACCCGCGCCCGGCCGTCGCGCCGCCCTCGGCGAGCGGCGCCGAACTCGTCCGGGGCACCGCCGAGATCGTCTGGCCGAGCCTGCCCGCCGCGTACGACCACGCGGTCCGGCTCGCCGCGCTGCCGCTGGACGACCTGGTCGGCGTGCTCGCCCACCCGCCCGCGCCGCGTGAGGAGGAGCTGGGGCAGGCGCTGCTGGCCCACCAGCCCGAACTCTGGGTGCGCGCCGTCCAGTCCTTCGCCTGCCTCGGCATCGCGCACCACCGCACCGACCAGCCGTGGGAGGGCTCGGACCGCCGCCGGGTACTGCTCGACCTGCTGCTCGGCTCCGAGGACTGGGTGGTCGAGGCGGCCGGTTTCGCCCTGACCGCGATCGGCTGGACGCACCCCGAGGTCCGCGCCGACATCGCCGCCCAGCTCCGGACCCGGCTGCGGTACTCGGCCGAGGCGTCCCAGCGGCGCGAGGTGACCGTGCTGCGGTCGGTCTGCACCCTCGTGCTGGCCTGCCCGTGGCTGGACGAGGCCGATCTCGACCTGGCCCGTCGCCTGATCGAGCGGGACGACCTCGCCCGTGCCGCCGAACCCGCCGAGGAGGACGAGCACCGCGAGCGGGAGGCGATCGAGCAGGCGAAGGCGCCGGCCCCCGCCGAAGCGGAGGACCCGGAGGCCACAGGGGGCAGGGCGGCCCAGGAGGCCGAGGAGGCCGAGGAAGCCCTGGAGGCCGAGAAGGCCACGGAGGCCGAGGAAGCCGCGGAGCCCAAGCCCGTGGCACCCCGCCCGGGCCTCCTCCGCCGCCTCCTCGGCCGCGGCTGAGCAGGCCCCCACCGCTGCCCGCCTGAGCCCGGGGCCCCGTCCCGCCGGTACGGACCCGGGCAGGCCAGGGTGCCGCGTCCCGGCGTACGTGGCGATCCCCTTCTCCGTGTTCACCGGCTCGATCGGCGGCCGCGGGCTGGAGCGCTGCCTGGCCGAGGCCGGGGACGCGGACGGCTTCGTCGCCTTCGTCCACCGCCTTCTTCCGGAGCCGGACGAGGAGTTGATCCGGCGGATCGCCGGGATCGCCGGGATCGTCGGCGAGACCTGTGAATTCGATGACGGTTTCGCAGAACTGACGGAACGTCGGACAAGCGCGTCGGTGACCGTCCGCAAGGCCGCGGGCGACAACTACTCGTTCACCGAAGGGCACTCCGGCTACTCCGCCGTCCCCCCGGCGGTGGTCGAACCGGCCGGTGGCCACCACGGGGTGCCGAGGCATCCGGGCGTCGCCGAACTGGCCGCGGCCATCGCCAACCGAGGGTGAACACGCCTGTCACCAGCCGAGAGTGAGTGTGCATGTCACCAGGTGAGGGTGCACGTGCACGTGCACGTCACCCGCCCTCTGCCCCGGGCGCGCATTCCTGGCGAAGGCGGATAATGGAGGTATGGAAACGGGTTCGACCCGTGCGCCAAGCGTGTGGGTGGCAAGAACCCCCTTTCCAATCAATGGCATACCTATGTTGTCGGTTCAGCCGCAGCCTGCCTTACAGGGGCGACGCGGGTCCGGCGGTGTGCCATCACAGAAAGGACACCATGATGGCAATCTTCGATGGCGGGTTCGGCCGGGGTCGAGGCCGGGGTCGCGGTGACTTCGGACGTGGACGCGGCGGCTTCGGACGCGGTGACTTCGGTCGCGGCGACTTCGGCCGTGGCCGCGGATACGGCCGGGGTTTCGGATACGGACGCCGTGACCGTTGGTGGTACTGATCTCCTAGGTCGAGCTGGGATTAACTCCCATGCCGGGGACCGGCGGTACGCCGCCGGTCCCTGCTTCCATGATTGGGCAGTGATTCTGTGGCCGAAGCGATGTCTTTGGAACCCCGGGCCGATCCCCTGGCGAGCGGATCGAGCGGATCGAGCGGATCGAGCGGATCGAGCGGATCGAGCCCATCGAGCGGGTCGAGCGGGTCGAGCCCATCGAGCGCATCGAGCGGTTCGAGCGCGTTGAGAGCCGAGGGACCGGTGGCGGCGGCACGTACCGTCCCGCTGCGGGAGGCCTTCCGGCGCTTCTGGCCGTGGGTGCACCCCGACGCGCGGTGGCTGCCGGTCAGCGCGGGCCTGCTCCTCCTGGGCGCGTTCGGTGAGGTGGTGTCGGTCTGGCTGTTCAAGTACCTGATCGACGACGTGCTCGTGCCGAGACACTTCTCCGCCTTCTGGCCGCTCGCCGGGGCCATGGTGGCCGTGGCCGTCGTGGGGGCGCTGTTCGCCTTCGCGGGCGGCTACGCGGCCACCAGGGTGGCCGAACGGTACATCCTGCGGCTGCGGACGGCCACCGTCGCCCATCTGCACACGCTGACCCCCGACACGCTGGAGAGCCGTTGGCGCGGCGACGTGATGTCCCGCCTCACCGCGGACATCGCCGCCATCGAGCAGCTGGTCTCCTCCGGCCTGATCACCGGGGGCACGGCGCTGGTCAGTCTGGTGCTGTTCGGAGCGGCGGCGGTGTACCTGAGCTGGCCGCTGACGCTCGCCGCCCTGACCGTGGCACCCCTGTTCTGGCTCTCCACACGCTTCTTCGGGCGCCGCATCATGGCCCGGGAGCGGCAGGTCCGCCGACGGGTCGGCAGCGTCACGGCCGTGCTGGAGGAGAGCCTGCGCAACGCGGTCGTCGCCCACACCCACGGCCAGGAGAAGCATGAGGTCGAGCGCGTGCACCGGGAAGGCACGGCCCTGCTGAACAGCGAACTCGGCGCCGCCCGGGTGGCCGGCCTCTACCCGCCGGTGCTCAGCGTTCTCGAAGTGATCGCCGGACTCGTCGTCGTCGGCGTCGGCGCCTACGAGCTGGACCACGGGGCGCTGACCCTGGGCGGACTGCTGGCCTTCGCCGCCTTCATGGCGCAGCTCTTCGAGCCGGCCCAGCAGCTGTCCGGGCTGGCCACCGTCATCGGCGCGGCAGGCGCCTCGGCCGAACGCGTGCTGGAACTCCTGGACATGCGCAGCCCGGTCCAGGAACGTCCCACCGCCCGCGACGTGCACGACGTCGAAGGGCGGGTGTCCTTCGAGGGCGTCGGCGTCAGCTACCCGAACACCCCCGGCCGGCCGGTGCTGACGGACCTCACCTTCGACATCGGCCCCGGCGAGGTCCTGGCGATCACGGGGCCGAGCGGCAGCGGCAAGTCGACGCTCGCGAAGCTCCTGATCCGCTTCCTGGACCCGGACGCCGGAGCCGTCCGCCTCGACGGCCACGACCTCAGGGACCTGACCCTCGCCTCACTGCGCGAGGCCATCACCCTGCTGCCCCAGCAGGCGCCGCTCTTCCACGCCACCATCCGGGACAACATCGCCTACGGCAGGCCGGAGGCGTCCCGGAGCGAGATCGAGAACGCCGCCCGCAACGCCGGTGCCCACGACTTCGTCATGGCCCTGCCGCAGGGCTACCGGACCGAGATCGGGGAGGACGGCTTCCAGCTCTCCGGCGGACAGAGCCAGCGCATCGCCATCGCCCGGGCCTTCCTGCGCAACACCCCCGTCCTGATCCTGGACGAGCCCACCGCGGGCCTGGACCAGCAGGCCGCCGCCCATGTGATCACCCCGCTGCGCCACCTCATGACAGGGCGCACCACCCTCCTGATCACCCACGACCAGGGCTTCGCCCGCACGGCCGACCGCATCCTCGCCCTGGGCCCGGTGGACAGCCCGCTGAGCCGGTCCGGATGACGCGGGCCCCCTAACCGATCCCCGGCAGCGGGTCCTGCTCCACCTCGTGGCGCGGGACCCGTTCGGCCGGGTCGCGGCACTCCGGGCCGAGGCGGAGCATGCGGGACTCGGGGTCGTGCAGGGGCCGGTGGCAGCGCCGGCAGGTGACGCGGACGCGCAGCGGCTCCGGCGCGGGTGTGCCGGGCAGGGGTTCGGCTCCGGGGCTGGTCATGGGGTAGACGGTAGCGGGGCGGCGGCCGTGCAAGGATTTCCCCCATGGCCACCGACCGCAGCAGCGCAGGAGACCCGGCGCGCACCCTCGCCCTGCTCTGGGGGCTGGCGACGGAGGAGAAGCCGGGCCGGCGCGGCCCGAGGCAGGCGCGCTCGACGACGGAGATCGCCGCGGCGGCCATCGCACTCGCCGACGCCGAGGGCGTGGACGCCGTCACCATGCGCAGGGTCGCCCAGGAGCTGGGGCTCTCGCCGATGGCGCTCTACACCTACGTCCCCGGCAAGGCCGAGCTGCTCGACCTGATGCTGGACACCGTCTACGCGGCGATGCCGCGGACCGCCCCGGCCGGTGACGGCTGGCGGGCCCGGGCCGCCGCCGTCGCGGACGACAACCGCGCGCTCTACCGGTCCCACCCCTGGGCGGCGGCCGTCTCCACCAGCCGGCCGCCGCTGGGCCCGGGCCTGATGGCCAAGTACGAGTACGAGCTGCGCGCCCTGGCCGGTTCCGGCCTGCCCGACGTGGAGCTGGACGCGGCCCTCACCCACCTGCTGGGCTTCGTCCAGACCTGCGCCCGGATGGCGGCCGACGAGCGGGCCGCCCGGCAGGACAGCGCGATGACCGACGGGCAGTGGTGGGCCGCCAACGCCGACCTGCTCGCCCGGGTCTTCGACGCCGAGCGCTACCCGGTCGCCGCCCGGGTCGGCGCCGCCGCCGGCGAGGCCCACGGCGGTGCGTACAGCCCGGACCACGCGTACGTCTTCGGCCTGGCCCGGGTGCTGGACGGGCTGGCGGCACTGATCGCGGAGAACGGCCGGATCGCGGAGAACGGGCCGACGGGACACTGATCGACAGCCGCCTCATGGGCGGCGCGGCCCGCCTCAGCGCGGCCGGGCGTCGTACTCCGCGCGGGCCTGCTCGACGGCCGGGACGCGCTCCTCGGACCAGCGGGCGAGGGCGGCGACCAGCCCGGCGGCCTCCCGGCCCAGCGGGGTGAGGCTGTAGTCGACCCGGGGCGGGATGACGGGGTGGGCCTCGCGCAGCACGAAACCGTCCCGTTCCAGGGTCTGGAGGGTCTGCGCGAGCATCTTCTCGCTGACGCCGGAGACCCGGCGGCGCAGCTCGCTGAAGCGGTAGCCGCGCTCGGCCAGCGCGGCCAGCACCAGCACGCCCCAGCGGCTGGTGACGTGCTCCAGGACGCCCCGGGACGGGCACATGCGGTCGTAGACGTTCGGCGGGGGCAGTTCGTCGAGCGGCACGGCCTTGGTCATTACCTGCATGTCAGTACCCTACTTCAAAGTGCGTACTTTCCAGAAGTTAGTGCCATCCCTAAGGTGAGTGTCGAGCAGGAAGTTCAACACGCAACCATGTGCAGGGAGCAGCGCTATGTACGTCGTCACCGGAGCCACCGGACAGCTCGGCCGGCTGGTCGTCGAGGGCCTGCTGGCCAAGGTCCCCGCGAGCGAGGTGGCCGTCGCCGTCCGCTCCGCCGGGAAGGCCGCCGACCTGGCCGAGCGCGGCGTGACCGTCCGGGTGGTCGACTACGACCGGCCCGAGAGCCTGGCGGGCGCCTTCGCCGCCGGAGACCGGGTGCTGCTGATCTCGGGCAGCGAGGTCGGCCGCCGCATCCCGCAGCACCGCGCCGTGGTGGACGCGGCGCGGGCCGCCGGTGTCGCGCTCCTCGCCTACACCAGCGCGCCGGGCGCGGCCACCTTCAGGCTGGCGGACGAGCACAAGGAGACCGAGGCGCTGATCCGCGAGTCCGGGCTGCCCTTCACCCTCCTGCGCAACGGCTGGTACACCGAGAACTACCTCGGTGACGCGGCCGGCACGGTGGACCGCGGTGTGGTGATCGGCAGCGCCGGTCAGGGCCGGGTCGCCGGCGCCACCCGCCGGGACTACGCGGACGCCGCCGTCGCGGTGCTGGTCGGCGAGGGCCACGAGAACGCGGTGTACGAGCTGAGCGGCGACGCCGCGTGGAGCCTCGCCGAGCTGGCCGCCGCGTTCGCGCAGGCCTCGGGCAAGCCGGTCGAGTACCGCGAGGTGGCCCCGGCCGAGCACCTGGAGGTGCTGGTCGGCGCCGGTCTGCCGCAGGGCTTCGCGGAGATCCTGGTGGACGTGGACGCGGGCATCGCGCGCGGCGAGCTGGCGGGCACCCCGGGTGACCTGGCCCGGCTGACCGGCCGGCCGACCGTCCCGCTGGCGGAGAGCGTGAGCGCCGCGCTCCGGGGCTGACGCCGCCTGCGGGGCCCGGCCGCCCCGACCGGCCCCGCCCGACCGGCCCCGCCCGACAGGCCCCGCCCGGCAATGTCATGACCAAAAACCGAATACGGAGATGACAGTCTGCCTTCCCGCCCGCTACCGTCGGCTCGACACACGCGCGCGTTTCGGAGGGCAGGCCGTCATGCCGGAGACAGATCAGCGGGAGGCCGGCCGGGGCCTCTGGTACGGCGTCGCCGCCTACGGGATGTGGGGGCTCTTCCCCCTGTTCTGGCCGCTGCTGGAGCCCGGCGCCGCCGACGACATCCTGGCCAACCGGATGGTCTGGTCACTGGTCGCCGTGGTGCTGCTGCTGATCGCCCAGCGGCACTGGGGCTGGATACGCCCGCTGCTGCGCCAGCCCCGCCGACTCGCCATGCTGGGCGCGGCCGCCGCCGTGATCTCGGTCAACTGGGGCGTCTACATCTGGGCCGTCAACGCCGGGCACGTCGTCGAGACCAGCCTCGGCTACTTCATCAACCCCCTGGTGACCATCGCCTTCGGCGTACTGGTGCTCAAGGAGCGCCTGCGGGTGGCGCAGTGGACGGCCGTCGGGGTCGGCGCCCTCGCGGTGGCCGTGCTGACCGTCGGGTACGGGCGGCTGCCCTGGATCGCGCTGACCCTGGCGCTCTCCTTCGCCACCTACGGGCTGCTGAAGAAGAAGGTCGGGCTGAGCGGGCTGGAGAGCCTGGCGGCCGAGAGCGCCTTCATGTTCCCGTTCGCGGTCGGCTACCTGGTCTACCTGGAGATCAGCGGACGCGGCACCTTCGGGCACACCGTGGCCGGCTCGTTCGGCTGGGGCCACTCGGGGCTGCTGATGCTCAGCGGGGTGATCACCGCGATCCCGCTGCTCTGCTTCGGCGCGGCGGCGGTCCGGGTGCCGCTCACCGTGCTCGGGCTGCTGCAGTACCTGGCGCCGGTGTTCCAGTTCCTGATCGGCATCGCGGTCTTCCACGAGTCCATGCCGCCCGCCCGCTGGGCCGGCTTCGCCCTGGTCTGGGCCGCGCTGGCGCTGCTCACCTGGGACGCGCTGCGCCGGGTGCGGGCGGACCGCGCGGAGCGGGCCGCGCTCGCCGCGGGGCTCGCCGCGGGGGCCGGCACCGAGGCCGCCACCGCTCCGGCGGCCACCCGCTGAACCGCCCGGCGGGGGCTTCCCGGCGCCGGGAAGCCCCCGCCGTCCTACGCCGTGATGTCCCGGCTGGAGAAGCGCGACCAGGCGGCCGAGCCGAAGACGGCGACGTACGCGGCCTGGAGCCCGAGGTTCTTCAGCACACCGTCCCAGTACATCGGCTCCCGCAGCAGGTCCCCGAAGCTCAGCCAGTGGTGGGTGAAGAGGAACGGCTGGATCGCGTGCAGCTGCGGGAAGCTGTCGAGGATCTGGACGGTGATCACCAGGCCGACGGTGGCGGCCATCGCCGCGATGCCGCTGCCGGTGAGCGTCGAGATGAACAGCCCGATCGCCACCAGCCCGGCCAGCGAGGCGGCCACCACACCGGCCACCAGCACCGCCCGCAGCAGGGCCGAGCCGAGGCCGATGGTGTCCCCGGAGATCAGCGTGACATCGCCGAGCGGGAACAGCGCCGCGCCGGTGGCGAGCGCCGCCAGGGCGACCGTCGCGGTCGCCGCCAGGCAGAACACCAGCCCGGCGGTGAACTTGGCGGCGAGCAGCCTGGTCCGGCCGGCCGGCGCGACCAGCAGATAGCGCAGCGTGCCGCCCGCCGCCTCGCCCGCGACGGAGTCCCCGGCGACCACGCCGACCGTCATCGGCAGGAAGACCGGCAGCGCCACCGCCAGCGCGGTGAACACCAGGAACAGGCCGTTCTGGGTCACCTGGGCGATGAAGGCCGGGCCCTCGCCGCCGCGCGGCCCGTCCGTCTCGATCCTGACGACCGTGCCGATCAGGACCGGCAGCACCGCGAGGATCGCCAGCAGCACCATGGTCCGGACCCGGCGGAAGGTCAGCCGCAGCTCGCTGCGGAACAGCGCCAGGAACCCGGCCGCCGTCTGCGGCCGCCGGCCGACCGGAGGCGCGGCCACCCCGATCCGCTCGCCGGGCCCGACCTGCCCGACCTTCTCAGCCCGCCCGACCTGCTCAGCCTGCTCAGCCCGCGACATCGAAGCCCTCCCCGGTCAGTGCCACGAAGGCGTCCTCCAGCGTCCCGCGTTCGACCCCGAAGCCGTGGACCCGTACCCCGGCCCCGACCAGCGCGGCGCACAGCCCGGGCAGCACCTCGTCGGAGAGCGCCCCCAGCTCGCCGTCCACCCGGCCCTCCCCGGCCGTCACCGCCGCGACCCGGTGCGCCGCCAGCACCTCGGCGGCCCGTGCCACGTCCGGCGTGCGGACCACCAGCCGGCCCTGGGCCCGGGCGGCCAGTTCGGCGACGGTGCCCTGCACCACCAGCCGGCCGCGCGACATCACCGCCGCGTGCGTGCAGACCTGTTCGATCTCGTCCAGCAGGTGGGAGGAGAGGAACACCGTGGTGCCCTCCGCCGCGACCTCCCGGACCAGCGCCCGGATCTCCCGCATGCCCTGCGGGTCCAGGCCGTTGGTCGGCTCGTCCAGCACCAGCAGCTCGCGCGGCTGGAGCAGCGCCGCGGCCAGGCCGAGCCGCTGCTTCATGCCCAGCGAGTACGCCCGGGCCCGCTTGCCGGCGGCGGCCGTCAGCCCGACCCGCTCCAGCGCCTCGGTGACCCGCCGCTGCCGGGTGCGCGGGTCGGCCGTCGGGTCGGCCGCGTCGAACCGGGCCAGGTTGTCCCGGCCGGAGAGGAAGCCGTACAGCGCCGGGCCCTCGATCAGCGCGCCGACCCGGGGCAGCACCGTGGAGACGGACTGCGGCATCGACTCGCCGAGCACCGTCGCCACACCCGCGGTGGGCGCGATCAGGCCCATCAGCATCCGGATGGTGGTGGTCTTGCCGGAGCCGTTGGGCCCGAGGAAGCCGAAGACCGAGCCCCTGGGCACCGTCAGGTCCAGCCCGTCCACGGCGAGCTGGCCGCCCCGGAAGCGCTTGGTCAGGCCCCTGGTCCTGATCACGTCGTCGGACGGGACGCCGGACGGGGCAGCGGACGGGACGGCGGCGGGAACGGCCACGGGGGCCGGGCGCGTCTCGGCGCCCCGGCCCCCGGCCGACTCCGTAACGTCCCCCGTTACGGGAGTCTTCGTCACTCCTACTTCACCCCGGCCGCGCTCTGCAGCACCGGGAGCGTCACCGCGCCCGCGAAGACCCGGCCGTCCTCGGTGACCAGCACGTTCAGCACCTTGGTGCTGATCAGCGTGCCGCCCCCGACCGGCTTGCCCAGCGCCTTCACCAGCGACTGGAGGCTCTGGCCCCCGCCGTGGCCGTTCTGCCCCTGGCCCTTGCCGTCGTGCCGCCCGGGCTTGGCCTCCTTCGGCACGGTGACCTCGCCGGTCGGCAGCTGGGCGCTCAGCACCGCCGTCCAGCCCTCGCCGACCACGTTCAGGCCGGCCGGCCCGGCGTGGCCGCCCCGGCCCGCCGGCCCGCCCTGCGCGTCCGGCGCGTCCGGCGCGGCGTGACCGCCCTGGCCGGCCTGCCCGCCCTGCGGCCCGTCCGTCTTCTGCTCCGTCACCTTGGCGCCCTTGGGCACCGAGAAGTCGAAGGTCCTGGCGGCCGGCTCGGCGAAGGAGACGTCCGTGAAGTGGACGTCGAGCACGGTGCCGCCGTCGGCGCCCTTGACCACCACCGCGAGCGGCACTCCGTTGTCGGCGGCCACCGCGATCCGGACCTCGCCGATCGTCGAACCGGACCGGGTGGGCTTCACCGAGAGCTGGTACGCCTTCTGCCCGGCCACGCTCGCCGTGCCGTCCACGGTGACGGCGGTGGTGCCCGCGCCCGCCGTGAGGAACTGGCGGGCGGCCTCCTGCGGGGTGGTCGGCACCCCGGTCAGCGGGACGCCCTCCGGCCGGGCGCCCTGGGGATGGGCGCCCTGGGGATGGGCGCCCTGCGGGAGCGTCAGGTGGACCGCCTCGTTGGTGGAGCTGTCCCAGGCCCAGGCCTGGTCACCGTTGTGGACGAGCGTGTACCCGGCCAGGTTCTCGATCAGGTCGACCCGCTGGCGGTCCGGCCCGGCCACCGCCACCCGCAGGGTGTGGTCGCCGCCGAGCAGACCGCCCAGCTTCGCCCCCGGCGCGGCCGAGGAGGAGGACCCGGAACCGCCGCCGCCCGCGACCGCGCCGCCGGCCGCCGCCCCCAGCAGCTGACTGGGCACCCCGAGGTCGGCCGAGACCGAGACCGTGCCGGAGAGCGTCTGCGCCTGCGAACCGAGCACCTTCGCCACCACCTGCTCGGCCGTCAGCGCGGGCAGGTTCGGCGGGGAGTCGTCCGCCAGCGCGGGCACCAGGCCGATCCCCGCGGCGATCACCCCCGCCACCGCCACCGGTACCACCACCCGCACCGCCGTACGCCGCCCGGACCGGTACGGCGCGCCGCCGCCCCGGTAGTCCTCGGTCGTCGTGTCGTCCGTCATAACGAGCAACCCCTCCGTAGCCGTGACCGACTGCCTGTGCCCCTCCATTACACGGCCACCGGCCCGTGGAGGCATCGCTCTGCAGGGCCAGATCGGGGTAGTCCCGGTGTCGCAGCCGACCCTGAGACGCCCTCAGGGTCTGCCTCCTCCGGACGTACGAGAACTGGCGTAGGGTCGCGCCATGGACGCAACAAGCACCCCGACTGCGAACGCGATGCGGCGCGCCCTGCGCCGTGCCCGGGACGGTGTCGCGCTGGACGCGACCGAGGCGGCGGTCCTGCTCCAGGCCAGAGACGACGACCTGCGCGACCTGTGCGCGAGCGCCGCACGGGTACGCGACGCGGGGCTGGCGGCGGCCGGGCGGCCCGGCGTCATCACCTACTCCAAGAGCGTCTTCATCCCCCTCACCCGGCTCTGCCGCGACAAGTGCCACTACTGCACCTTCGCCACCGTGCCCGGCAAGCTGCGACGGGCCGGACACGGGATGTTCATGTCGCCGGACGAGGTGCTGGACGTCGCCCGGCGCGGCGCCGAACTGGGCTGCAAGGAAGCCCTGATCACGCTCGGCGACAAGCCCGAGGACCGCTGGCCCGAGGCGCGCGAGTGGCTGGACGCGCACGGCTACGACGACACCATCGCCTACGTCCGGGCGATGTCCATCCGCATCCTGGAGGAGACCGGCCTGCTGCCGCACCTCAACCCCGGGGTGCTCGGCTGGACGGACTTCCAGCGGCTCAAGCCGGTCTCGGCCTCGATGGGCATGATGCTGGAGACCACCGCCACCCGCCTCTGGAGCGAGCCCGGGGGCCCGCACCACGGCTCGCCCGACAAGGAGCCGGCCGTCCGGCTGCGGGTGCTGGAGGACGCCGGGCGCAGCTCCGTCCCGTTCACCAGCGGCCTGCTGATCGGCATCGGCGAGACGTACCAGGAGCGCGCCGAGTCGCTGTTCGCGCTGCGCCGGGTCTCCCGGGCCTACCACGGCATCCAGGAGCTGATCCTGCAGAACTTCCGCGCCAAGCCGGACACGGCGATGCGCGGCATGCCCGACGCCGAACTGGACGAGCTGGTGGCCACGGTCGCGGTGGCCCGGCACATCATGGGCCCGGCCGCCTGCCTCCAGGCCCCGCCGAACCTGGTCGACGGCGAGTACGAGCGGCTGATCGGCGCCGGGATCGACGACTGGGGCGGCGTCTCGCCGCTGACACCCGACCATGTGAACCCCGAGCGCCCCTGGCCGCAGATCGACCGCCTCGCCGGGCACTCGGCCGCCGCCGGCTTCGAACTGCGGGAACGCCTCGCCGTCTACCCCGAGTACGTCCGGCACGGCGAGCCCTGGCTGGACCCGCGGGTGCTGCCGCACGTCCGGGCGCTGGCCGACCCGGAGACCGGGCTGGCCCGCCCGGACGCGGTGGTCCAGGGCCGGCCCTGGCAGGAGCCGGAGGACCTGCCCGCCTCCTACGGGCGGACCGACCTGCACACCGCCATCGACACCGAGGGCCGCACCGGCGACCGCCGGGCCGACTTCGAGGACGTCTACGGCGACTGGGAGGTGCTGCGCGAGCAGGTGGGCGCGAACGGCGCGCCCGAGCGGCCGGCGGGCGATCTGCGCGAGGCCCTGGCGGTGGCCGCCGACGACCCGGTGAAGCTGACGGACGAGCAGGCGCTGGCGCTGTTCCACGCGGACGGCCCGGCGCTGGACGCGCTCTGCCGGATCGCCGACGACGTGCGGCGGTCGGCGGTCGGCGAGGACGTCACCTACTGCGTCACCCGGAACATCAACTTCACCAACGTCTGCTACACCGGCTGCCGGTTCTGCGCCTTCGCCCAGCGCCGCACCGACGCGGACGCCTACACCCTCTCGCTGGAGCAGGTCGCCGACCGGGCCGCGCAGGCCTGGGAGGTCGGCGCCACCGAGGTCTGCATGCAGGGCGGCATCCACCCGGACCTGCCCGGCACCGCCTACTTCGACATCGCGCGGGCGGTGAAGAAGCGGGTGCCCGGCATCCATGTGCACGCCTTCTCGCCGATGGAGGTGGTCAACGGCGCCACCCGCACCGGGCTTTCGATCCGCGACTGGCTCCAGCAGGCCAAGGAGGCGGGCCTGGACACCATCCCGGGTACGGCGGCGGAGATCCTGGACGACGAGGTCCGCTGGGTGCTCACCAAGGGCAAACTGCCCGCCGCGACCTGGGTGGAGGTCGTCACCACCGCGCACGAGCTGGGCATCCGCTCCTCGTCCACGATGATGTACGGCCATGTGGACACCCCGGAGCACTGGCTGGGGCATCTGCGGCTGCTCGCCGGGATCCAGCAGCGCACCGGCGGCTTCACCGAGTTCGTGACACTGCCGTTCATCCACACCAACGCGCCGGTCTACCTGGCCGGCATCGCCCGGCCCGGCCCGACCGCCCGGGACAACCGGGCCGTGGTGGCGATGGCGCGGCTGCTGCTCCACCCGCACATCCCCAACATCCAGACCAGCTGGGTCAAGCTGGGCGCCGAGGGCGCGGCCGAGATGCTCCGCTCGGGCGCCAACGACCTGGGCGGCACCCTGATGGAGGAGACCATCTCGCGGATGGCCGGTTCCGCGTACGGCAGTTACAAGTCCGTCCGGGACCTCCAGGCGATCGCCGAGGCGGCCGGCCGGCCGCACCGCCAGCGCACCACCACCTACGGCGAGGTGCCCGCCGAGCGCCGGGCCGCGGCGCTGGCCTCGGACGGGCACCTGCCGGAGCTGCTGCCGGTGCTGGAGTAGGGCACCTGCCAGAGCTGTGCGGCGGTTCGTGGAAGTGCTGGTGCCCGAGGGAACCCCTCGACTTGTTCGGGCATTCGAATACAGTGCGAAGGCGCGCGACCGGCCGTGCGTCGCGCGCCTGTTCCCCGGACGAAAGGCACCTCGTCGTGATGCCACTGTGGTCACGCGCACAGCAGCAGGACTTCCGCAGCCGGGTGCGGGGCTGTCTGCTCGGCGGGGCGATCGGCGACGCGCTCGGCGCCGGAATCGAGTTCGAGTCGCTGGACAGGATACGGGCGGTGCACGGCCCGCACGGGGTGACCGGCTACGTCCCCGCGTACGGGCGGAGCGGCGCGATCACCGACGACACCCAGATGGTGCTGTTCACCCTCGACGGCCTGATCCGCGCCCATGTCCGCCGGGACACCGGCAGTTGGCACCCGCCCACCGACATCCACCTCGCCTATCTGCGCTGGGCCGCCACCCAGCGCGACTGGGGCCCGGACGAGCGCCGGGCCGACCTCGGCTGGCTCGGCCGTGAGGAGTGGCTGTACGCCCAGCGGGCCCCCGGCCAGGCCTGCCTCTCCGGCCTCTCCGGGCCGGACGCCGACCGGCTGGGCACCCTGGACGCACCCAAGAACCCGCACTCCAAGGGCTGCGGCACGGTGATGCGGGCCGCGCCGTTCGGGCTGCTCACCACCTGGGAGCCGGGCCTGGTGTTCCAGCTGGCGGTGGAGTGCTCGGTGCTCACCCACGGCCACCCCACCGGCTACCTCTCGGCCGGGGCACTGGCGGTGATCGTCCAGACCGTGGCCCGCGGCGGCACCCTGGAGGAGGGCGTCCACCTCGCGCTGGCCCTGCTCTCCGAGCGGCCGGCGCACGAGGAGACCACGGCCGCGCTGCGGGCCGCGCTGGACGCCGTCCGGGCGGGCGAGCCGTCCGCCGAGCGGGTCGAGGCGCTGGGGGAGGGCTGGGTCGCCGAGGAGGCGCTGGCGATCGGGGTGTACTGCGCGCTGGTCGCCCACGACGTGCGGTCGGGCCTGCTGCTGGCGGTGAACCACTCCGGGGACAGCGACTCCACCGGCGCGATCTGCGGCAACCTGCTCGGGGTGCTGCACGGTGACACCGCGCTGCCGCCCGGCCTGGTGGCCGGTGTGGAGGGGCGCGGGGCGATCCTGGAACTGGCCGACGACTTCGTCCTGGAACTGATGCACGGCCCCGAACTGCACGGCCAGGAGACCCCGGAGGGCGCCGCCTGGGCCACCCGCTATCCGGTGCTGGGCTGAACGCCGCTTCCAGGACGCACAGTTGCCCGTAGCGGTGCCCGTCGCCGGGGGAGGGCGACGGGCACCGCTACGGGCAACTGGGCCGAGAACGGACCCCCGGACCCGGACGGGACCGGGCCAGGATCAGAATCCGCCGAACGCCCCTGTCCCGGCGGCGGTGGCGAAGGCATTCCAGGCGTCGGACGAGAAGTGCAGTTGCGGGCCTTCCGGATCCTTGGAATCCCGGACCGACACCGCGTCCGCCAGCGGGGTGGCGATCTCCACACAGGCGCCGTTGCCGCCGCTGTGACTGCTCTTCCGCCAGGCCGTCCTGTTCTCGAAGGTGGTGCTCATTCGTGGTATCCCTCTTCAATCGTGGCTATCAGTGACCGGCTCTCCGCCACCCCGAGCGCCGCTGCGCGCAGGTGGTCGTAGAGACTGGTATAGCGGCGCACGTCCGCGTCCTTCTCGAGGTAGAGATCACTCGTCACCCCTTCGAAGTAGACAACCGTCGAATCGGCTGACTCGGGGAACTCCAACAGGGAGAATGTCCCGGTCATACCGGGGTGGGCACCGTGCGAGAACGGGATCACCTGGATGGTGATGTTGGAGCGCTGGCTCAGCTCCAGCATGTGCTTCAGCTGGCCGGCCATCACCTCACGGCTGCCGACCTCCCGGCGCAGCACCGCCTCGTCTATCACCGTCCAGAGACTGCCCAGCCGGTTCTCCCCGTGGACGCGGTCCTGGCGCTTCATCCGGACCTGGACCCGCCGTTGCACGGAGAGCGCGTCGGTGTCCGGCTGGGTGCCCTCCACCACGGCCTGCGCGTACTGTTCGGTCTGCAACAGGCCGGGGACGAACGAGGACTCGTACGCGCGGATCGAGGAGGCCTCGGCCTCCAGCCCGATGTAGACGCTGTACGGGGTCGGCATGTCGTTGAAGTCGTGCCACCAGCCGCGCTGGCGCGACTCCTTGGCCATCTCCATCAGACTGGCGCGCATCTGCTCGTCGGTCACGTTGTAGACGTCGCAGAGGTCGCGCACATCGCGCTGGCTGATGCTGCGGCGGCCGTTCTCCAGGCGGCTGATCTTCGACTGGGAGACCATCAGCCGGCCGGCCACCTCCTCGGCCGTCATCGCCAGGCCCTCGCGCAGCTTGCGGAGTTCGGAACCAAGGCGCCTGCGGCGCACGGTGGGATTGATGTTCGCGGACACGTCGACCTCCGGCCGGACCTCGGGTGATCGTTGGACCGGCAGCCCTCGGAACACTGTTGAAATTGGGACCAACCCCCCTGACTTGGAGCAGCATGTCACCTTGGATCAGGTCGGCGCCGGGGAATCGCATGAGCGCGGTAGATCGGATCATCAGAAAAGCGCTTCGGCGAGACGGCGGGTGCCTCCGGATGGTATGGCGGTGGTGCGGCTCGATCCGGTAGTGCGGTGATGGTGCGATGGCGGTGGTGCTGCCGTGGTGCGTGGTGCGGTGGTGGTGCCGCGGCCGGGCCGCGGTGGCGGTGAACGGGTGTTGCGGAGACGGTATCCGCTGACGCACATGCTGATGGCACGTGCCCGGGTGTTGTGGACCGGTCTCCGCCATGGCATCCGGGCCGGGTGCGGGGACGGCAGAGGGGCGGTCGCCGGGCGACTTCCGTCGCGGGCGATCGCCCCTCTTCCCTGCTGGGTACTGCTCGGTCCCGCCGCTGTCACCGGGGTTGCTCACCCGGGTGACTCACTCGGGAGCCCGCCGCGGACTGGCGGCGCGAGCGATGCGCCGCGCGCCGCCTCGCGCGCCGGACGACGTTCCCGCCGGGAACCTGCGCGGCCGTACGGGCCGCCGGACGGGCCGTGCGGGCCATGGGACCGGTTCGTCGGGCCGTGGGACCGGCCCGACGACCGACGGCCGGTGCGTCTGTCGACACGGCCGTCGGTGCGGTCGGTGCGGTCGGTGCGGTCGGTGACGCGGTCGGCGTCGGTGGTGCGGCCGGAGCCCTCGGGAGTCTCCGTCAGCGGACGCCGACGCGGGACGGTGTGGCCCGCCCGCCGGCCGCGCCGCGACCCGCCGTGCGCTGACCCGGACGGCCGGTGCCGGCCGGGGCGCCGCCCTGCGGCGAGCGGTTCTGCTGGGCCGGCAGGCCGTTCTGCACGTCCATCACGGCGTGCGCGACCATCCCGCCCAGCGGGTCGTAGCGGATCAGATCGCGCAGCCGGGACCGCGACGACCGCCCCTCGTTGCCCGGGTACAGGTGCTTGCCCAGACCCACCGAGTGGGCCAGGGCCGCGAGCGCGGCCGTCCGCGGGTCCGGCGGCACGCCGGTGCGGATCGCGGTGTCCAGCCGCTGCTTTATCGCGGCGTTGGTGCAGTCGTCGGACGCCTGATAGCGCGTCGTCGGCAGGACCCCGCACACCTGGCCCGGCACGGCGGTCACCATGCCGCACCGTTCCAGGTGCGCCAGATAGGTCTGCCGCAGCCCCAGCCGGGGCCCGCCGATCCAGTGCGCAGCGCGAACCGGGCTGCCGCGTCGGCGCAGCAACTCCAGTGCGTGGTCCAGCGTCGGGTCGCCGGTCGGCCGTGGCAGCACCACGGCGATCCGGTCTCCCTCCGGGACGATCCGTCCGGCCAGGGACAGCTCGACGAGCTGTGCCCCGGCAAGTCCGAGGTCGAGGGTCTGCGGCTGCGCCGTGGTGCCCGTGGTCGGGTCCAAAGCGAGCAACAAGAGTTCCTCGGGAACAGTTCTGCGGCTCTTGCCCATCCAAGCCTCCCCGCGTGGATGAATGACAGCGTGACGCCTCTCACACGGGCTTGTCGAGTACGCCTCCGAATCGTGACCTTGCGGCGGGGCCGGGGAACCGGCGGCGGCAGGGTGGGCGTCTGACCGGGGGACAGCCCGGAGTGCGGCCGTGCGGCGACAATACGCGCCGGTCGGGCGGGGTGTGGGCGGTCGGAACGGCCGCCGGTGGCGGAGACTGTACTGGTACATGGGGCGGGGCGTCGGCTTCCCGAAATCGGGTCTGCTGGTGCCCCGCCGGGCGTTGAGGAGGCTGGGTTACGTGGGCGAGTCCCCCGACAGGGTGCTGCGGGACGGCGAGCGGGAGCAGGAGCGGGACCGCGAGCGGGCCGGTGTCGGCACCGGTACCGCTCCGGCCGGCGCTCCGGCCGCCGCTTCGGCGGCGAGGGCCGCGGCTCCGGCCGAGCCGGACGACGCCGACGCAGCCGAGGCCGCCGACGGAACCGGGGCCGCCGACGGAACCGGGGCCGACGGCGCCGCCGAACCCGCGGCGGGCGGTGCGCCGCGAGCGGCGAAGGCCGGCTCGACCGTGCAGCTCCGTGTCCGGGATGTGGACACCCGAACCACCATGCTGCGCCTGCCGGTCGACAACGCGACCACCGCGCTGCGCCTGCCCGATGAGGTGCTGAGGCCGGTGGGCCCTGACGGTTCCGCAGGTGACGGCGGTGAGAGCGGTGAAGAGGCGGCCGGAACGCCGACGGGTGCCGCCGCCGCGCCGGCCGAGCGCCCGGCCGCCGTCGATCCGCGTCTTGCGATCCGGACGGCCGTGGCGGCCGGGGCGGGAGGGGTCGCGAAGGCGGTGGAGAAGACGGCCGACGCACCGGAGGCGGACCGGTCCGGGGGTGCCGCGGGCGCCGGGGGAGCTGCCGAGGGCGCCGCCGAGGCCGCGGACGTCGAGAAGGCGGAGAAGGGCGAGAAGCCCGAGGAAGAGGAAACGGAGAAGGCCGAGAAGGCCGAGGACGTTCGGAACGCGGACCAGGCCGAGACGGAGGCCGCCGAACAGCCCGAGCAGCCCGCCGAGCCCGCCGAGTCCGAGCCGGCCGGGAAACCGGAGAAGCCCCGGGCGTCCCGGGCCCCCGCCGCCGGTACCGTCCCCGAACCGCCGGCGCCGAAGCCGCTGCCCGGTCCGGCCCCCGTTCCCGGGCCGGAGCCCGAGCCCGTTCCCGAGCCCGTCCCCGAGCCGGAGCCCGTCCCCGAGCCGGAGCCCGTCCCCGAGCCGGAGCCCGTCCCCGAGCCGGAGCCCGTCCCTGAGCCGGAGCCCGAGCCGGAGCCGACACCGAAGCCCGAGCCCGCCCGCAAGCCGGCCCCGAAGCCCGTACCGGTCCCGGTCCCCGAGCCGCTCCCCACGCCCGACCGGCAGCCGGTGCCGCCCGCACCGCCGCTGCCGAGGCCCGAGCCGCTGCCCGTCCCCGAGCCGATGCCGAGGCCGGAGACGACGGCCGAGGCCATGGAGGTCCTGGCGGCGCTCAACGCCCGCCCGGTCTCGCCGCTTCGCCGCGCGCTCAAGCGGATCACCATCTGGACCGTCTTCCTGGCCGTCGTCCTCGGCGCGGTGGCGACCGCCCAGCTGCTCCGGCCGCTGCCGAACACCAGGGTGAAGTCGACCTCCCCGGGCAGCTTCGCCTTCGGCGGCGACCCGCTCGACCTCGCCTGGCCCGCCAAGGGGCAGTCCGCCGCCGAGGTGGTCGGGGTCGGCAGCCTCGGCAGCTCCGGCCCGGAGACGCCGGCCTCGATCGCCAGCGTCACCAAGGTCATGAACGCCTACCTGATCCTCCAGGCGCACCCCCTGAAGAAGGGGGAGAGCGGCCCGAAGATCACCGTCGACAAGCAGGCCGCCCAGGAGTCCGGCAACGTCGACGAGTCCAAGGTCACCCTCGTCGAGAACCAGCAGCTCACCCAGTACGAGGCGCTGGAGATGCTGATGCTCCCCTCCGCCAACAACGTGGCCCGGCTGCTCGCCCGCTGGGACTCCGGCTCGGAGGAGGCGTTCGTGAAGAAGATGAACGACACCGCCGCCGCGTTCGGTATGACCAACACCGTCTACGCCGACCCGGCCGGGTTCATCGCCGACACCAAGAGCACCGCCAAGGACCAGCTGAAGCTCGCCGAGCGGGTCATGCAGAACGAGGTCTTCCGGCAGATCGTCTCCACCCCCGACACCACCTTCAACGGCCAGAAGATCTACAACACCAACCAGCTGATCTCCCCGAAGAACGGGATCATCGGTGTCAAGACCGGTTCCAGCACCCCGGCCGGCGGCTGCCTGATGTGGGCCGCGTACAAGGAGATCGGCGGCGTCAGGCGGCTGATCCTCGGCGTCACCCTCGGCCAGCCCGCGACCGCCACCGAGGGCATCCTCAAGGTGGTCCAGAACGTCAGCGCCAAGCAGATCCAGGCCGCCCAGAACGGGCTGACCGGACAGACCCCCGTCAAGCAGGGCGACGTGGTCGGCCAGGTCGACGACGGGCTCGGCGGCAAGGTCCCGGTCGTCGCGGCCAAGGACCTCACGGTGGCCGGCTTCCCCGGCATCACCGCCACCCTCACCCTGGACCCGGCGAAGATCGGCCACAAGGCCCAGGCCGGGACCGAGGTCGGCGTTCTGCGCTCGGGCGAGGGCGACAACCGGGTCGAGGTCCCGGTGGTCCTCCAGTCCGACCTGACCCCGCCGTCCATCCTCTCCCGGCTCACCCGCACGCTCTGAGCGGCCACCGGCCCCTGAGGCCCTGACGGAGGGGGAGCCGGCCCGGCCGGCTCCCCCTCCCGCCGTTCCGGCCCCGGGCGCCGCCGGAACGCGCGGTCAGAACCGGGTGCCGCCCCAGACGCCCGGTTCGGTGCGGGTGCCCAGAACGTGCGCGACCGGCTCCTCCTCCGCCACCACCCGGCCCAGCGCCAGCGCCAGCGTCAACCCGGCGAACAGCACGATCAGCCAGGACAGACCGGTGAAGATCACCCCGTACGCGCCGAACTCCGCCACGCTCTTCGCCATCGCGTGCGGCAGATAGATCCGCGCCGCCACCCCGAGGGCCATCACCGTCACCCCGCAGAGCAGCGCCCCCGGCAGCAGCGGCAGCCAGCGCGCCCGGCCACCCAGCAGCAGGTGCTGCGTCCACCACCAGAGCGCGGTGGTGCTCAGGAAGGCCAGCGGCAGCCCCAGCCAGGCGCCCGCGCCGAAACCGTCCCGTACCGGCGTCTGCAAGGCCAGCCAGATCAGCCAGACCGCCAGCCAGACCAGCCAGCGCCAGGCCGCCAGGCGCGTGCCCGCCCTCGGCAGCTCCCAGCAGCGCTCGCAGACCCGCTGCATCGCCCGGCTGAGCGCCGTCGCCGACAGCAGCGTCACCAGCGCGCCGACCACCCCGAAGCCGGTGTCCTCCTCGTGGCTCGTCGCCAGCAGCTGCTGCAGCGACTGCTGCGCCGCCCCCTGCACGCCAAGCTCGGTACGGAGCGAGTCCAGCACACCGGTGCGGATCGCCGTCGGGGCGAACACCGACACCACGAACAGCGCGGGCAGTGCGCTCAGAAAGGCCTGGGCGGCCAGCCGGGTGGCGCAGTCCAGCAGGTTCACCCGCAGCAGCTGGCCGACCGCCCGGCCCACCAGCGGCACCTGGTCGGGCAGCCCGCGCGCGAACCGCGTCAGCTCCGCCGACCGCTCCCGCAGCCGGGCCGTCCGCCGCCACTTCCCGCCGTCCGGGGGCTTCCCGTCCCCGCCTGCGCTGCCGCTGCCGCCGGTCCCGCGCCCGCCGCTGCCGTCGTCGCCCGGGGGCGGACCGGTCGGCTGCTCGCTCACGGGCTCGTCCTCCTCGGCCGCCGCCGGACGGGCGTCCGGGGCGCCCTGATCACCGGGCTCCATGGTCACCCGGCCCCCGGCCACCCGCATCCGGGCCGCGCGCCCGCGAACGGACCGCAGGCTCAGCCGGTACGGTCCAGCAGCGCGAGCGTCACCCCGCCGAGCGGCGTCACCCGGCCCGGCGCGCCGTACCGGGACCGGAGCACCCGCGCCTGGTCCTCCGGCATCGCGGCCAGCGGATCGGCGGTGTCCCCGAGCACCAGCAGCCATATGCGCTGCCCCTGCCCCACGCACTCGGCGGGCCGCGGACAGCCGACCGGGAAGAGGCCCTCCGCCTGGAGGGCGCTGCGCTCGACGAAGACCGGGGACGGCCGCACACCGTCCGGCAGATAGTAGGAGACACCCGCCCAGATCATCGCCCAGCTCTGGTCGCCGAGCGGGGCCGCCAGCCCGTCCCCGGGCCGGTACCCGGCCGCTATCAGCCCGGCGGCCGCCCGGTAGGGCTCCTTCGAGCGCGAGTGCGAACCCGCGTACCGCACCGAGGACTGCTTGGGCAGCGCCACCAGCGCGGGCACCGCGAGCAACCCGACCGCCAGCAGCGCCCCGGCGGCCCGGAGCTGCCCCGGCGTCCGGCTGCGCCGGGCCGCGGCCGCCACCGTCGTGTACACCGCGCGGACCCCGCCACCGCCCAGCGCCGCCCAGGCGGGCAGCGTGAACAGCAGATACCGGTCGACGAAGTACGAGGTGCTGCCGCGTGACACCAGCCAGACGCCCACCACCGGCACCACCGCGAGCAGCAGCAGCTGGAGGGCGGGCAGCCGCCGCGCGGGCAGCACCAGCACCAGCAGCGCGAGCAGGACGAAGCTGTGGAACACCGAGGCCGAGCCGAACAGCGGCTCACCGAAGTGCCACAGCTCGCTCAGCGAGGGCGTCCCTATCCAGCCCAGCTGCTGGCCCGACTGCCGGCTGCCCAGCACCACCACCGGCACCACCGGCAGCGCCGCCGCACCCACCGCCAGCGGGTACTGCCAGAACAGCCGCCGCTCCACCGCGCCCCGGGTGCGCCACAGGTGCAGCGCCACCACCATCAGCTGCCCGGCGAGGGTGCTGAGCGAGATCAGATGCCCCGCGCCCGCCGCCGCCATCGCCACGCCGTACGGCGCCCAGCGCCGCAGCCCCGGCCGCTCCAGCGCACGCAGCAGGAACCAGGTGGCCGCCGCGACCGCGCAGGTGACCAGCGCGTACGAGCGGGCCTCCTGCGCGTACCGCGAGACCAGCGGCACCACCGTGAACAGCAGCCCCCCGCCGATCGCCGCGACCCGCCCGCCGAACAGCCGCTCCGCGGTGAGCGCCACGAACGCCGCCGCGCCGGCCATCGCCAGCACCGAGGGCAGCCGCAGCGCGATCGCCGAGTCGCCGAACAGCGCCGTCCAGCCGTGCATCAGCAGGTAGTAGGCCCCGTTGCTGGCATCGATGTGCTGCAGCAGCCGGAGCAGATCACCGAGCGACCGGGTGGCCACCGTCCAGGTCGCCACCTCGTCCCGCCACAGCTCGGGCGTCCCGAGCCGGTACGTCCCGACCGCGAGCATGGCCAGCGCCGGCCACAGCCACACCTGCCCCAGCAGTCGGACAACCGTGCTCGAAGCGGCAGCTGGTCTCATCGGGCAGGCCTCGTCGTGGCGATGGAGCGGTTGGGTCCTTCGCAGGCTACTGGACTGCTCCTGACGCCCCATCGCCACCCGGCCCTCCAGCCGCCCGGCCCGTCCGGCCCCGCCGGATCCGCTCGGCACAACCGCCGAGCGGCGGCCGATCGAGGGCCGACAGTGACGATGGGGCGGGGCCGGATCGGCCGGATCCCCGAAGCGGCCGGTCGATCCGGTGACGTGCCGAACGCGTCGGCACCGACGTCGAGCCGGTCGTGGGTTCCGGCCTCGCCGGGTGGGTGGTCCCCGCACCGGAGACACCAGGACGATCCGCCCGCGGCCGAGGCCCCACAGGCATCCGTTCACCCGAATGGCCGGTACGGATGAGGACGGGTGCCCGCGTGCCTACGCTGGGGAACGCGGGGCCGGAGCTGCGCCCGGGACCATGTCACCGGCATGCGGGGGCGCGCGGGGGAAGCCGCTCCGAAGACATCGGACGAGCAGGGTCACGGCTCTCGTGAACCCGTGATCGTGTCCGGGTCCCGCGTTCTCGGAAGGAGCGAATGACGATGACGTCTGTCACCGCGCCGACGCAGTTCCTCGTCCTGTCCCAGGCGGACCTGGGCAGGCCGCTCCAGGTCCAGCTCAACGGGCTGGTCGTGGTGGACCTGGAGACCAACGCCAGCATCGGATCCGACTGGCGCTACACGCCGCTGATCGGGGGCCCGGAGTCGTTCGAGCTGCTCAGCGACGCCGAACTGTCCGGCAAGATCCCGGGTTCGTCGGGAGCCCACTCCTTCCTGTTCCGTGCCGTGCGGCCCGGAACCGGGGAGCTGAGGTTCGAGCATGAGCAGCAGGGCCAGCCGGACGGGGAACCGGTCCTGTTCACCATCGAGATCGTGCCGGCTGACTGAGCTCGGGGGATCTGGGCGGTACCGCCCGGGAGTCGGGCCTTCGACCGGCCGGAGCCGCGGCGTTCCCCCGGTTGAACCGCCGACCACCCGGGCGGTGCCGCCACCTCGTGGCCGCACGCGGCCGCGATCTCGGGGGAGCCGCTCCGCCTGGGCGGCCGGGGTCACCGCCCGGGCAGCGCCACCCGGCCGGCAAACACGCAGATCAGCGAGGTGTCGACAAACAGAACAGGGGCCGGGGCGCAGCGGGGGGAGATCTCCGGCAGTCCGATCCGCTAGTCTGTCATCGGTCAGTCGGCTGTCCCGCTGCGGACACGGGCGCCACCCTTCCCCGGGTGTCGCCGGGAGCGCGTGCCCACTGCCTGACCAGGGCGTTTGTCCAACCAGCCCGAAGCCCCTTCCGGGTTTCGGCAAGGTCCTTGACAAGCCCCGCCTCAGTAGCTCAGGGGATAGAGCACGGCTCTCCTAAAGCCGGTGTCGCAGGTTCGAATCCTGCCTGGGGCACAGAGAACGCACAGGTCACAGGCCCTCCGCCCACCCGGACTGGAGGGCCTGTGGCGTTCCGGCGCACATGCGGTACACGTGGTCGGGGCGGGGCCGCCCGGGAAGCGCCGCCGCCCCCGCCGCCGGTTCGCCGGCCGTGGGCCCGGGCCGGGTTTCGGGGGAGGTGAGGGTCGGCCTACGCCCGGGGGAGGAGGCCGGACGGGACGGGGTCCGCCTCGGGGATGATCAAGGAACCGACGTTGTGGCGACGGAAGCGGACGCTGTCGCTCCGTAGGCTCTTCATGATCCTGACGGCGCATCATGGCTGATCAGAGGCGTGAAACCGAGGAACGATGACGACGTACAGGTACACCATGGCCGAGCTGCGCGGACAGCTTCGGCAACTGTTCCTCACCGGGGCGGCGATCGCGATGGGCGTGGCCTTTCTGATCGCCTCGGTCAGCGGGAGCGGGGCGCTGGTGGACTCCTTCAGCCAGACGGCGGCCGCCGAGGTGGGGCCGGGCGATCTCCAGGTGACCGGGGCCACGGCGCAGAGTGTGCTGGACGAGGGGACGGCCGCCCGGGTGCGGCAGGTGGCCGGGGTGACGGAGGTCTCGCTGCGGCAGACCGGCAGGGGCGGCGTACTGACCCCGGCCGGTCTGCCGCTGGACGAGACCGCCGTGGTGAGCTCCGTGGCGTCCGACCCGGCCCTGCGGTGGCAACTGCTCAAGGACGGCCGGTGGCCGGGCGGCCCCGGCGAGGTGCTGCTCGACGCCGAGACCGCGCGGCGGATCGACGCCGCGCCAGGTGCGGACGTCCGGCTGGCCCTGGCCGACGGCGGCACCGCCACCGTCCGGCTGGTCGGGACCCTGGACGGGCGCGGCGCGCCCAGCTTCGCCGGCCGGCCCGTGGTCGCCGTCCCGGACGGGCAGGTGGAGCGGTACGCGACCGGCGTCAGCGGCACCCGGCTCGACCTCCGCCTCGCTCCCGGCACCTCCCGCTCGCAGACCGCCGAGGCGCTGCGCGGCGTCCTCGACGGCCAGACGGAGGTCCGCACCCGGGAGGCCTCCGTCGCCGAGGCGACCAAGCAGAGCCGCACGCTCTACGGGGTGGTGCTGATAGCCGCGCTGTCGTTCGTGCTGATCGCCCTCGCCGTCGCGCGCATGGTGGTCAGCAACACCTTCGCCGTCGTGCTGGCGCAGCGGACCCGCCAGCTCGCCCTGTTGCGGTGTGTCGGCGCCGACCGTGCCCAGATCCGGCGACTGATCCGCCGTCAGGGCCTGTTGCTCGGCGCGGGCGCGTCGGCCGCCGGAGTGCTGCTCGGCACCGGGTTGTGCGCGGTCGGGACGGCGCTGGCCGGCACCGTCGACCTCGGACCGGTGCACCTCTCGCTCATGCCGTCCCCGCTCACCTGTGTGCTGGCCGGGCTGTTCGGCGTCGCACTCACCGTTCTCGCCGTACGCGGCCCGGCGAAGGCCGCCGCGGCGGTGCCGCCGATCGCCGCGCTCGGCGGCGCGCACAGCGCCGGCAGCGGTACGGCCCGGCTGCGCGCCGCCGCGCTGTCCGTGCTGCTGCTGGTGGCGGGCGTCGGTCTGCTGGCGGCCGGGGTGGTGGCCGGACCGCCGTTGTCGCTGCTCGCCGTCACCCTCGGTGCGATCAGCAGCTTCTTCGGCGTGCTGCGGCTCTGCCACCGACTGCTGCCCGCGGTCGTCGCCGCGCTGGGGGCACCGGCCCGACGGCTCTGCGGCACGGCGGGGCGGCTCGCCACGCAGCAGTTGCGGCTCAACCCGGCCCGGACCGGGGCCACCGGGTCGGCGTTGCTGCTCGGTGTGACGGTGATGGTCAGCGCCGTCACCGCGCTGGAGATCACCTCCAACTCCCTGGTGCCGGCGTTCTCCGCCCGCCAGCCCGGTGTCTTCTCGGCCACCGCCACCGGTGGTACTCCGCTGCCCGCCGGGGCGGTCACCGCGCTCGGTGCGGAGCCCGGACTGATCGTCACACCCGTCCGCTCGGCCACCCTGGAGGTCGACGGCCGCAGTCTGCTCGTGGCCGGCGCCGACCCGGCCCGGCTCAACGCGACCGCCGACGGCGTCGACCGGGCCCGCGCGCTGGCCGACGGCGCCGCGCTGACCGGCTTCGGGGACGGTCCGGCGGGCACCGGTGCGGCCGGTGCGCACCAGGTCGCGGGGGCGGTGGGACAGCCCGGCACCACCCTGCGGGTCGAACCCGGGCGCAGCGCCCTGCCGTTCACGCTCCAGACCGGGGCCGCGCTGTTCGTGACCCCGGCGACCATGGAGCGGCTCGCCCCCGGTGCGGCCGTCACCACGGTGTGGATCAGCCCTGCCGAAGGCACCGACCGGCTCACCGCCCGCCGGGCGATGGACCGGGCGCTGGGCGGATATCCGCACGTCGACGTCGTCGACACGGCTGCCCAGGCCGAGACCATGCGTTCGCTGCTCGACCGGATGATGCTGATCACCATGGCGCTGCTCGGCTTCTCGGTCCTGATCGCCGGGCTCGGTGTCGCGGCCACCCTGATGCTCAGCATCAGCGAGCGTGCCCGGGAGATCGGCATGCTGCGGGCGATCGGGATGTCCCGGCAGCAGCTGCGCCGGATGCTGACCCTGGAGGCGGTGCTGCTCTCGACGGCGGGCGCGCTGGTCGGTACCGGCCTCGGGCTGGCCTACGGCTGGGCGGCCGCGCGGTCGGTCACCTCCACGCTGGGGACGACCGGTGGCCCGCCGGTCCTGCTGGTGCTGGCGGCGCTGGTGCTGACGGTGCTGACCGGGCTCGCCGCCGCCGTCCTGCCGGCCCGGCGGGTCGGCCGGATGACCGTCGTGGCCGCGATGCGGGCGGTCTGACGGCCGGCCGACGAGGACAGCCGAGCGCGTGGCCGCCGTCCGGAGCGGCCACGCGGCAGGCGCGTCAGCGGACCGCGCTGTCCGGGTGACCGGTGCCCTCGTCGAGGGCGTTGTCGTAGGCATTGCCGAGAGTGCTGCCGAGGGTGCCGTCGAGGGCCGGGCCACCCGGGGCGGGGCCGGCCGGGGAGACGAGGACGCGCTGGACCCGGGGCCTGGTCCGCCAGTTGACCCGTCGGACGTCCCGGGCCAGGGCGCCGGGGCGCCAGAGCTCGATGACGGTGGTGACCGTACCCAGCACGATTCCGGCGGCCAGCCAGCCACCGAGGACGTCGCTCGGCCAGTGCACCCCGAGGGCGGTCCTCGTCCAGCCGATCGTCAGCACGGTCACCGCGGCGACGGCGCAGGCGGCGATGCGCCCGCCGCGCCCGACCCGGGGCCAGAGCAGCCCGACCAGGACGGCGCAGGTGATCGCGGAGGCCATCGCGTGACCGGACGGGAAGGCCGGGCCGCCGGCGTGTGAGACGGGGTCGCTGAAGTGCGGCCGCTGACGGTCGAAGGAGAGCTTCAGCAGCCACTGGCCACCCCAGCCGACCAGGGTCTGCGCGACCACCCAGCCGGCCAGCACACGCGCGCCGATCAGCCAGAGCCAGAGGGCGGCGATGCCCAGCAGCGTACGCATGGTGATCGTGCCGCCGATGTCGGAGAGCGTCTGCACCGCGGCCGTTCCGGCGGTGTGCTCCCGGGCGTAGCGGTGCATCCGGTCGATCCAGCCGTGGTCGAGGGCGCTGAGCGGGTGCCAGCCGGTCTGCACCAGGGCCGCCAGGACGCCGAACAACGCGGCACAGCCGACCGCGAGTGCCGAATACCGGAGCAGGCGACGGTCACGCGGGGTGATGGTGGATGCGCTGTTGGTCAGGTGCATGGCTGACACCTTCCCAGTGCGCCGGGCCGATCGGGCAGCGGGGTGATAGCGATTTTGCATCTTTTGTGCGGAGAACTTGCGCACGCCGGGGTGTGTGCGCCGGTGAAAGCGAAGGCGCTCGCCGTCGGGTCCGGCGGCAATGTTGGCCGGACAGTGCGGGAACGTGGGCGGCGGCCCATGGGTTCACGATGTGGAGGAGTTGCGAAGCGGTGTGCCGCAACGGGGTGTCCGTTCCGAATCGGTCGCTCGATTGGCACCCGATGTGCCGGGGTGGTCACCCTCCGTCCAAAACCGGGGTGAAAATCGGCAGGATACTGCATCGCTGGAAGAATCTGAGCGACTTGGGAATGTTGTCCGGAATCTGTTCGTTGGATCGTTACGTGTGAGCCCTGCGGGGCCCGCATTTCTTGCCCTCTCGGGGCAGGCAGGCAGACCCCGGCAATACCAGCAAAGGGAGCAAGCATGGCCACCCGTGCCGTCGTTCGCGACAGGGCCGACCGGACTCGCGCGGCCCGCCCGACCAACCTTGAGGCCGACCGCGACCTGGTCGGTATGTACCTCGACGAGATCGCCAGGACGCCCCTGCTCGATGCCGCCGAGGAGGTCGAGCTCTCGCTGCGGATCGAGGCCGGTGTGTACGCCCAGCACCTGCTGGAAGCGGGCGAACTGCCGAAAGGCGTGAAGCGCAAGGAGCTGGAGGCGATAGCCGAGGACGCCGAGCGCGCCAAGGACGTCTTCATCCGGTCCAATCTCCGTCTCGTGGTCGCTGTGGCGCGCCGTTACCCGCGCAGTGGCCTTCCCCTGCTGGACCTCATCCAGGAGGGCAACGCGGGCCTGGTGCGGGCGGTGGAGAAGTTCGACTACGCCAAGGGGTTCAAGTTCTCCACCTATGCCACCTGGTGGATCCGGCAGGCGATCACCCGGTCGATCGCCGACCAGTCGCGCACCATCCGGCTGCCCGTCCACCTGGTCGAGGAGCTGGGCCGGATCCGGCGGGTGCAGCGGGAGAAGTCCAAGGAGCTGGGCCGCGAGGCCGAGCCGGCCGAGATCGCGGCCGAGCTGGACACCACCGAGGCGCGGATCAAGGACGTGCTGGACTGGGCCCGGGACCCGGTCAGCCTCAATATGTCGGTCGACGACGAGGGTGAGACCCAGTTCGGCGACCTCGTCGAGGACACCGGAGCGACCTCCCCCGAGGACGCCGTGATGGTCATGCTCCGCCGTGAGGAGCTGGACGGTCTGATCGGGCGGCTGGACGACCGTACGGCATCGATCATCCGGTCGCGGTACGGGATGGAGGACGGCCGCGAGCGCACCCTGACCGAGGTGGGCAAGCAGCACGGGCTGACCCGTGAGCGGATCCGCCAGATCGAGAAGCACGCGCTGGCCGAGCTGAAGCGGATCGCCGACCACTCGGGCTTCGAGGCTGCCTGAGCTGCCTGATCTCCCAGCCCGAGGGGAGCGGCCGGCAGGCCGCGTGCGGGTGTGCTGTGCGTGCCGTGACCGTCGTGGCGGGCCGTGCTGCGGAGCGCTCCGCACCAAGGCCCGTTCTCTGCCGACGGCGGCGGCCCGGCGAGCTTCTAGGCTGTAGGGGCAGGTGGGGGACGGGTAGAAGCGGCAGGGGATCGGGACGACAGTGAACAACGGAGGCGGGTCGGTGAGCGAGCAGGATTCGGTACGGGGTGCCGAGAGCGCCGAGAGCGCCAAGCGTGGGAACGAGGACAAGAAGGCGCCGAAGGCCCGGCTGGTCTTCCGGGACCCGCTGGACCAGCAGTCCCGGGACGACACCGACGCCGGCTGGGGCGACCGCCCGGGAGCAGGCTCCGGGGGCGGTGGCGGACGGGGGCTGGACTGGTACCTGAGCCAGCGCCCGCCGCACCACGGGGACTGAAGGGGCCGACGGGTCCGCCGTCGGCGGGGGCGGTCAGCGCTCCCGCGTGACCAGCGCGTCGCGGATCTCGGTGAGCAGGACGACCTCCTTGGCCTCGGCTTCGATCTGCGTCTCGGCGAGGCTCTTGCGCTTGGCGGCGAACCTGGTCATGGGCAGGATCAGGCAGAAGTAGACGACGGCCGCGGTGATCAGGAACTGCAGGGCCGCGCTGAGCACGGAGCCCCACAGGATGAAGACGCCGGAGGTGACCTCGCCGGTCGCGCTGACCGCACAGGGACCCTTGAGGCAGGAACTGTAGGACGCCAGATCCTTGGCTCCGAAAACACCGACGATCGGATTGATTACGCCCTTGACGAAGGCGTTGACGATGTTGGTGAAAGCCGCACCGATGACAACGGCGACGGCGAGGTCGACGACATTTCCACGCAGCAGGAATTCCTTGAAGCCTTTCATGTCGCGTGAACGACGAAGTCGTTGTCCGGTTACGGGTGATCTTCCTCCTTTCCCAATTGGCAACCTGTTTGGTGCAGGGCCGCGGCTCCCGGTGGCCAGAGCGCCGCTCGCGCCGGTCCACTGGCGAGCGCGGTGACCACGGCGAGCAGGACCAGAACCGGCACCCCGCCCCGCCGCCGTACGGGGTGCCACAGCCGGTGCCACCCGCCGACGCCGCGCCGGATCGGCGGAAACCGGGGCACCTCCCGCTGCGGCGGGACGGCCGGCGCGGGCGGCGGAGCGGTGTACCTCCGGGCCGGAGCCGACTGCGGGGCGCGGGGCAGCGGGGACGAGAGCGGGAGAGTGAGGGGGAGGGGGAGCGTGAAGCTCGGGGTCGTCATCGGGCACCACCGGTGGTCGCAGGGCGCCGGCCCCAACCGGGCCGGTCTCTTGTGACCCACACTCTGCGCCGCGCCCACGGCGGACGGAACCCCTCTTTCGGATCCTGTGGAAAACCCGGGGTTGTGGATAACTTCGTACACCCACACGGGTGAGGCTGCCCGTTTCCGGGAATGCGACGGGAATGCGAAAGGCCCGCCGACTCCGCCAAAAAGCGGGTCAACGGACCTTTCGAATGCCTGGATCGGCCGGGGTGCCAGAGGTTCGGCGGTACCCGGCCTGAGCCGCTCCGGCCTCAGCCGGCCGACTTCGCAGCGGGAGCCGGGCTCGCCGCGGGGGCCGAGCCGTTCGAAGCGGCGGTCGACGGGGACGACGCGCCGGACGACACCGAGGACGAGCCCCCCGCCGGGGACGACGAAGCGGCGCCCACCGAGCTGCTGGAGGACGAACGGCTGTCGGTCCGGTAGAAGCCCGAGCCCTTGAAGACCACGCCCACGGCCGAGAAGACCTTGCGGAGCCGCCCCTGGCAGTCGGGGCACGTGGTCAGTGCCTCGTCGGTGAACTTCTGCACCGCCTCCAGGCCGTTGCCGCACTCGGTGCACTGGTACTGGTACGTGGGCACTTGTCTTCCTCCTGGCACTCTCGCCTGATGAGTGCTAACGATGGTCAATGATGCGGCATTCCGCTGGATCAGTCCAGCGACTCCGGTGTGAGATGAGCCGGGGCGCGACCGCGGACCACCGCCCGGACCGGTCGGCTCAGCCCTTGACCGCGCCCACCAGCTGCGCCGTCGCGGTCCGCCCGGACGCCTCCACGCCCGGCGAGTCCACCGAACCGACCGCGCCCGCCGAGTCCGGCGTGCCCGCCGAGTTCGCCGAACCGGCCACGCCCGGCGCGACCAGCAGGTGCCGCAACGCGATCAGCGTCACCAGGCCCAGCCCGGCACCGGCCACCGTCACCAGGAACCCGGCCGACGGGCCCCACCCGTCGATCAGCTGCCCGGCCACCGTGGACCCGGTCGCCAGACCGAGGCCGATGGCACCGGTCAGCCAGGTGAAGGCCTCGGTCTTGGCGCCGTCCGCGACCAGCGTTTCGACCAGGGTGTACCCGGTGATCAGCGTCGGGGCGATGGCGAGGCCGCAGACCAGCCCGGCGGCCGTCAGCGCGACCAGGTCGGGCATCGCCCAGAGCGTCGAGCAGCCGAGCACCAGCAGCGCGTAACTGGCGAGCAGCCGGTGCCTCGCGGCCCTGCGCCAGGCGACCAGACCGTACAGCACACCGGCCAGCATCGAACCGCCGGCGAAGACCCCGTACACGATGCCACCGGCCCCGTGCCGCCCCACCGAGTCGGCGAAGGCGGTCACCGAGACCTGCATGGCGCCGAAGACGGAGCCGACCCCCAGGAACACGCCGGCCAGCAGCCGGACGCCCGGGGAGGCGAGCGCGGAGGCACGACGGACGCCGGGCTGGTGCGGGTGCCGGGCCGGGGCGGTGCGGCGCTGGGCGGCGAAGGCCAGCCCGCCGGCCACGGTCAGCGCGGCCTCGCCGATCAGCCCGGCGGACGGGCTGACCGAGGTGGCGATGGCGCCGGCCAGCACCGGACCGATCACGAAGGTGAACTCGTCCGTCACCGACTCGAAGGCGAAGGCGGTGTTCAGCTTGGCGGCGGGCGCGCCGTCCGCGGAGAGCTTGGCGACCCAGCGGGCCCGGACCATCGCGCCGACCTGCGGCACGCTGGCGCCGGCCGGGGCGGCGGCGAGGAACAGGCTCCAGACCGGGGCGTGGCCGAGCGCCAGCGCGATCAGCGCGCCGACCGAGAGCGCGTGCACCAGCACGGTCGGGACCAGTACGGCCGCCTGGCCGTAGCGGTCGGCCAGCCGGCCGGTCTGCGGGCCGATGAGGGCCTGGGCGACGGCCGAGACCGCCGCGACGCTGCCGGCCGTGCCGTACGAGCCGTGGGTGTCGAGGACCAGCAGCACGATGCCCAGGCTGAGCATCGCGTAGGGGAGCCGCGCGGCGAACGCGGGCGCCAGGAACGTCCAGACGCCGGGCGTGCGCAGCAGCGCGCCGTACCCGATCCGGGCGGGCGCGCCGGCACCGGTGTCCGGGGCGGTACGGGCGTCCGCGGTGTCCAGGGCGGCGCGGGTGTCCGCGGTGTTGTCGACCGTTCGGCGGGCCGTCACGGTCGGTCCTTCCTGCTGCCTGGTAGCGCGGAAGGGACATGGGACGGCCCCGACGGCGCCGAGAGTCGTCCTCTCGCGCGTCGACCGGGGTAGTTACCGGGCCGGGCCGGCGCGGTGCGCCGAGGGCCGGGCCGCGGCCGCCGAGCGGTCGCGCCAACTCTGCATCAGGCAGATGCTGGGTGTGTATCAACCATCATACGTATACGCGCGTAGATAGCGCGCTGACCCCCACTTTACAGGGCAGATCCAATACTGTCCCGCCGGATGAAGGCGCCGGGCCGGTGAACAGCGGTGAACGCGGGGAGAAGCCCCCGCGCCGACCGCCCGGGACCGCCCGGCCGGCCACCCGCCCGTTCAGTCACCCCGCCCGTTCAGCCACCCCGCGAGCTTGCCGCCCTTGTCCACGGCCCGCAGCCGCCGCTCCGCCGCCTCGCCGACCTCGTCCGTGGTGACCACCAGCAGCTCGTCGCCGCCGCGCAGCACGGTTGCCTTGTCGGGCACGAAGCTGTTCCCCTCGCGCACCACCAGGGTCACCGCCGCGCCGGCCGGCAGCCGCAGCTCGCCGATCTCCACGCCGGACATCCGGGAGGCGGGGGAGAGCGCCACCGACAGCAGGTGGCCGTGCAGCTTCTCCAGCGGCGCGGACTCGATGCCCAGGTCCTGGCCCATCGAGCCCTCGGAGATCCGCAGCCGCTTGGCGACCCAGGGCAGGGTCGGGCCCTGGAGCAGGGTGAAGACCACGACCAGGATGAAGACGATGTTGAACACGTCCTGGGCCCTGGGCGTGCCCGCCACCATCGGGATGGTGGCCAGCACGATGGGCACCGCCCCGCGCAGTCCGGCCCAGCTCAGCAGCGCCTGCTCGCGGCCGGGCAGCCGGAACGGGGTCAGCGTGAGCATCACCGACAGCGGCCGGGCCAGGAAGACCAGCACGGTGCCTATCACCAGCGCGGGCACCACGGCGGAGCCCATCGTCCCGGGGGTGCAGAGCAGGCCGAGCAGCACGAACATGCCGATCTGGCCGATCCACGCCAGGCCGTCGGCGAAGCCGCGGACGGCCGGGCCGTGCGGCAGTTTGGCGTTGCCGAGGATCACGGCGCTTATGTAGACGGCGAGGAAGCCGGAGCCGTGCAGCAGGGCACCGCCGGCGTAGGCGAGCACGGTCAGTGCCATGACGGCGATGGGGTAGAGGCCGGAGGACGGCAGGGCGACGTGCTTGATGCCGTACGCGCCGAGCTTGCCGATCGCGAGGCCGACCGCCGCGCCGATCGCCAGCTCGGCGGCGATCGTGCCGATCAGGACGTACCAGGAGTCCAGCTCGCCGGTGGTGGCGAAGGCGACGACCAGGATGACCACGGGTGCGTCGTTGAAGCCCGACTCGGCCTCCAGCAGGCCGGTCAGCCGGTGGGGCAGCGGCACCATCCGCAGGACCGAGAAGACGGCGGCGGCGTCGGTGGAGGAGACGATCGCGCCGAGCAGCATGGAGGTGCGCCAGTCCAGGCCGACCAGCCAGTGCGCGCCCGCGGCGGTGACGAAGACGCTCACCCCGACGCCGACGGTGGCGAGCACGGTGGCCGCCGGCATCACCGGTTTGACCTCGCGCCAGCTCGTCTTGAGACCGCCCTCGGCCAGGATCACCACCAGGGCGGCGTAGCCGAGCACCTGGGTCAGCGCGGCGTTGTTGAAGGAGACGCCGAGGCCGTTCTGGCCGAGGGCGACGCCGATCCCGAGATAGATCAGCAGGCTTGGTAGCCCTGATCGGGTCGAGATGCGCACGGCAACCACCGCGACCAGCAGGATCACGGAGAACTCGAGGAGCAGCTGGTTCAGGTGGTCGACATTCACGCAGGGGCACCTCGAGCGGGCTGGGGGCGGGCGGGGTGTCTGACGGCGGTGAGGCCGAAGGGGGAGCCGACCGGCAAGGGTCAATGCTCCCCTTGCGGATCGTTACTCAGTCTAACATTTTGCCATATCTTTAGTTTCGCTTCTCACACAGGCCTTCATCGGGCGTCCGGGGCTTCCCAGTTGACCTCCTCCGATCCCACGGTGAGCGTCCCCCGTGCACGCCCGCCAGCCGACTCGGCCTAATGTGGTGCCCTGCCATGGCCGAGTGCCCTGGACACGCCCGCCCGCCCCCCAGTCGAGGACCGCAAGGACCCAGATGCCCCGCTCGAAGAAGTTCCGGCGCGCCCGTCTGATCGTGATCGTGCTGGTAATGCTGCTGGTGGCCGGCGCCGGCTACGGCGGCTACCGGGGGGTGGCCGCGGTCCGCGCGTCCTTCCCGGAGGTCGACGGCAGCGTCAAGGTGGCGGGCCTGAGCGCGCCGGTCGACGTCAAGCGGGACGCCAACGGCATCCCGCAGCTCTACGCCGACACCTCCGCGGACCTCTTCCGCGCCCAGGGCTATGTGCAGGCCCAGGACCGGTTCTGGGAGATGGACGTCCGACGGCACATCACCGCCGGCCGGCTCTCCGAGATGTTCGGCGACGGCCAGGTCGAGACCGACTCCTTCATCCGCACCATGGGCTGGCGCCAGGTGGCGCAGAAGGAGTACGACACCCAGCTCTCGGCGGACACCAAGAAGAACCTCCAGGCGTACGCGGACGGCGTCAACGCCTGGCTCGCCGAACATCCCGGCGGCCAGAGCGCCTCGCTGGAGTACACCCTGCTCGGCGTCGTCAACAGCGGCTACAAGCCCGAGCAGTGGACGCCCGTCGACTCGGTCGCCTGGCTCAAGGCGATGGCCTGGAACCTCTCCGGGAACCTCCAGGAGGAGATCGACCGCTCGCTGCTCGCCCAGGACTTCAGTCCGGAGAAGATCGCCGAGCTGTACCCGGAGTACCCGTACGCCCGCAACGGCACGATCGTGAAGACCGGCACCGTCGTCGGCGACAGCTACCGCCCGGCCGACGGCTCCAGCCAGGCCGGTGCCGGGACCACCGCCCAGGGCGCGGCCGCCACCAAGGCGATGCTCAAGGACGTCACCGACCGGATAGACGCGATGCCGCAGATGCTCGGCCGTCAGGGTCAGGGCATCGGCTCCAACTCCTGGGTGGTCGCCGGTACCCACACCACCACCGGAAAGCCGCTGCTGGCCAACGACCCGCACCTCGGCCCCGGCCTGCCCTCGGTCTGGTACCAGATGGGCCTGCACTGCCGCACCGTCTCGCCGACCTGCCAGTACGACGTCTCGGGCTTCACCTTCGCCGGCATGCCGGGCGTGGTGATCGGCCACAACAAGGACATCGCCTGGGGCTTCACCAACCTCGGCGCCGACGTCACCGACCTCTTCCTGGAGAAGGTCACCGGCCCGGACACCTACCAGGTCGACGGCAAGGACGTGAAGTTCGAGCTGCGCAAGGAGACCATCAAGGTGGCCGGCGGCGAGGACCGCACCATCACCGTCCGCACCACCCAGACCGGTGCCCCGCTGATCTCCGACCAGAGCACCGAGCAGCAGAACGTCGGCAAGTACGCCCCGAACGGCAGCGCCGCCCCGGACCGCTCCACCAGCGGCTACGGCGTCGCCCTGCAGTGGACGGCGCTCAGCCCCGGCAAGACCATGGACGCCGTCTTCGAGCTGGACCGCGCCAAGAACTGGGAGGAGTTCCGGGCCGCGGCCAAGGACTTCGCCGTCCCCGCCCAGAACCTGATCTTCGCCGACTCCAAGGACATCGGCTACCAGGCCCCGGGCAACATCCCGATCCGCGGCAAGGGCGACGGCAGCAACCCGGCGCCCGGCTGGGACTCGGCCTACCAGTGGAAGGGCTCGGTCCCCTTCAGCGCCCTGCCGTACAGCATCAACCCGTCGTCCGGCTACATCGTCACCGCCAACCAGGCCGTGGTCGATCCGTCGTACAAGTACCTGCTGACCAAGGACTGGGAGTACGGCACCCGGGCCAAGGAGATCACCGACCAGATCGAGTCCAAGCTCAAGAACAACGGCAAGATCTCCCCGGACGACATGCAGGAGATGCAGCTCGACAACACCAGCATCCTGGCCAAGACGCTGGTCCCGCTGCTGCTCAAGGTGCCGATCGACGACCCGTACGTGCGTGAGGCGCAGGACCTGCTGAAGGACTGGAACTACCACCAGGACGCCGACTCGGCGGCCGCCGCCTACTACAACGGCGTCTGGCGCCAGCTGCTCAGCCTCTCCTTCGGCCAGAAGTTCCCGGCCGACCTGCGGGCCAAGGGCAACTGTCTGCTGGTGCGTCAGCAGGCGGATCCGACCAAGCCCGACACCGGCACCAGC
Source organism: Kitasatospora sp. NPDC088548 (assembly GCF_044753005.1). NCBI lineage: Bacteria > Bacillati > Actinomycetota > Actinomycetes > Kitasatosporales > Streptomycetaceae > Kitasatospora > Kitasatospora sp. NPDC088548. The sequence continues at coordinate 90,527 of NZ_JBIVMI010000024.1, read as the reverse complement.
GCCCCCATCGTCACCGAGTGCGGCACCCGCGACCCGGGCAAGGCCCAGCCGGACGGCGGCGACCGCTGGACCGAGGTGGTGCGCCAGCAGCTGGAGAAGCCCGACAGCAGCTGGTGGACGTACATCGACTCGCAGCACCACGAGCAGAAGGGCCTTGACCACCTGCTCGCCGAGGCGATGAAGAACGCCCGCCAGGACCTCACCGCGCTGCTCAGCAAGGACGTCTCCACCTGGAGCTGGGGCCGCCTGCACAAGCTGACGCTGCGCGAGCAGACCATGGGCACCGACGACTCCTCGCTCGCCTCCGGGGCGGTCCACCGGCTGCTCAACCGCGGCCCGTACCGCCTCTCCGGCGGCTCGGCGGCGGTCGACGCGGCCGGCTGGAACGCGGCCGCCGGGTACGAGGTGGACTGGATCCCCTCGATGCGGATGGTCGTCGACCTGAGCGACCTCGACGCCTCGCGGTGGGTCAACGTCGGCGGCGCCTCCGGGCACGCCTTCCACCCCAACTACAACGACCAGACCGACCTCTGGCTCAAGGGCAAGCTGCTGACCTGGGCCTACTCACCGGACGCGGTCGAGAAGGCGACCAAGAACAAGCTGGTGCTCACCACCGGCTGACCCCGCCCCGCGACGGCGGCCCCGCCCACCCCGGGCGGGGCCGCCGTCGTTTCCGGCCCGCCGGCCGCCCGGCCGCCCGGCCGCCCGGCCACCCGTTCGCCCGGTACGCGCCCGCTACCGCGCCAGCCGGTACGCGCCCGCTACCGCGCCAGCCGGTGCGGCCCGGCCGGAGTGAGCGCGACGTCCACCGGCAGATCGTGCGGTTCGGCCGGCACCCGCTCCAGCAGCTCGTGCTCGTACAGCAGCACGGCCAGCAGCGGCCGGGCCCCCGCACGGCCCAGCCGGGCCAGCACCCGGTCGTACGAGCCGCCGCCCCGGCCCAGCCGCAGCCCCCGGCGGTCCACCGCCAGGCCGGGCAGCAGCACCAGCGACGCCCCGGTGACGGCCTCCGGGCCGAGCCGGGCGCCGACCGGCTCCACCAGCCCGCGCCCGGCCGGCGCGAGCGCCTCCGCCCCCTCGTACTCCGCCCAGTCCAGGTCGTTGTCGGCCAGCAGCACCGGCAGCAGCACCCGCACCCCGCGCGCCCGCAGCGCGTCCAGCAGCGGCCGGGTGCCCGGCTCGGCCCCGACCGACACGTACGCGGCCACCGTGGCACCCGGCCCGGCCAGCTCCCCGGCGTGCCCGGCCAGGGCGTCCGCGGCCGCCTCCCGGGCCCGCGGTGACAGGGCACGCCGCTCGGACAGCAGCCGTGTCCTCAGCGCGCTCTTCTCGTTGTGCATGCGATCCTCCACAGCTCTGGGTCCGTGACGCTCAGAGCCTGACACGCGGAAGGCGCCCCGATGTCCACCCCGCTGCTGGTCCAGGCCCTGGCCGCGCTCAGCGTCCCCGCGCTGGCCGGCACCACCGTGCTCGGGCTGCGGCTGCGCCGGGGGGACGGCGCCGCCGCCGTCCGCGAGGCCGGGCTGCGCGAACGGGTCGGCGAACTGGAGGCCCGCTGCGCCGAGCTGGAACGCACCGCCTCCTGCGACCCGCTCACCGGGGTGTGGAACTACCGGCACCTCCAGCTCACCCTGGACCGGGAGATCGGCCGGGCCCGCCGCGGCGAGCAGACCGACCAGCAGGGCGGGCCGCGCCCGCTGGCCGTCCTGCTGCTGGAGATCGCGGGCTTCGACGCGGTCATCGCCGAGCACGGCCGGGGCCGGGCCAACGCGATACTGCGGGACCTCGCCCAGCGCCTCGGCATGGAGATCCGCCGCTCGGACACCCTCGGCCGGTACAGCGGGGAGGAGTTCCTGATCGTCCTGCCGGACACCGGGGCCGAGGGCGCCGCACAGGTCGCCGAACGCCTGGTCTGGTCGGTCCGCCGCCACCTGCTGCTGGACTGGTCCTCCGGCCCGCGCGAGGGCCGCCCCCCGCACGGCAACGGGCTCACCGCCGCCGTCGGGGTGGCCGTCCTGCCCGAGCACGGCACCCACACCGCCGTCCTGCTCAGAGCCGCCGACGGGGCCCTCGCCGAGGCCCGCGCGGCGGGCGGCGACTGCTGGCGCGCAGTGGTCTCCCCACGGTCGGACAACGGCTCCGTGACCGAACCTGATCGTTCGGGAAAGCCCGGTAGTCTGTCGCCCTGTGTCGGAGGGGACCCCCTCGCCTCCCCCGTCACTTCCCATACGCATGCCACTGTGGCCGGGCCCCGCGACGTGCTGCCATAGTCGTTCGACCGCGCTCGGCCAGGCGAAAACGTGCCTTAGTAAGGTAAACGCATGACGACGACCAACACCCGAATTCCGGTAACCAAGGCCGTGGTACCCGCGGCCGGACTGGGCACCCGCTTCCTCCCGGCCACCAAGGCCACGCCGAAGGAGATGCTGCCCGTCGTCGACAAGCCGGCGATCCAGTACGTCGTCGAGGAGGCGGCCTCCGCCGGGCTGTCCGACATACTGATGGTCACCGGCCGGAACAAGCGCGCCCTCGAGGACCACTTCGACCGCGCCTACGAGCTGGAGGAGCTGCTCGCCCGCAAGGGCGACCAGGACCGGCTGCGCCGCGTGCGCGAGTCCGTCGACCTGGCGAACATGCACTACGTCCGCCAGGGCGACCCCAAGGGCCTCGGCCACGCCGTCTCGGTCGCCGAGCAGCACGTCGCCGGCCAGCCCTTCGCCGTCCTGCTCGGTGACGACCTCATCGACCCGCGCGACCCGCTGCTCGCCCGCATGATCGAGGTCCAGCAGGAGCTCGGCGGCTCGGTCGTCGCCCTGATGGAGGTCGACCCCGCCCAGATCCACCTGTACGGCTGCGCGGCCGTCAAGGCGAACGGCTTCGGCGAGGACGTCTTCCAGGTGACCGACCTGGTCGAGAAGCCCGACACCGCCGACGCCCCGTCGAACTACGCGGTCATCGGCCGCTACGTCCTCGACCCCTCGGTCTTCGACGTGCTGCGGGAGACCGAGCCCGGCCGCGGCGGCGAGATCCAGCTCACCGACGCCCTGCGCGAGCTGACCACCCGTGACCCGGAGACCGGCGGCCAGGTCCACGGCGTGCTCTTCAAGGGCCGTCGCTACGACACCGGCGACCGCGCGGACTACCTGCGCGCCATCGTCCGGCTGGCGTCCGAGCGTGACGACCTGGGCCCGGAGTTCCGCTCCTGGCTCCGTGAGTTCGTCGCCTCCGAGATGCAGGACTGACACACCGACAGAGAGTGAGTGAGCCGATGACCGGGTCCACGGAGAGCACCAGCCCCGCCGCAGCCTGCTGCGACGAATCCGCGGACCCGGCACCGGACGCCCGCCCGGACCGGCTCTGGACGGTCGACGAGCACCTCGCCGACGTCCTGGCGGCCGTCGCCCCGCTGCCCGCGATCGAGCTCCAGCTGCTCGACGCCCAGGGCTGCCGGCTCGACGAGGACGTGATCGCCGACGGCGACCTGCCGCCCTTCGACAACAGCTCGATGGACGGCTACGCCGTCCGCACCGCCGACACCGTGGGCGCCACCGCCGAGTACCCCTCGGCGCTCACCGTGGTCGGCGACATCGCCGCCGGCGCCGGCGCCCTGCCCAGGGTCGGCCCCGGACAGGCCGCCCGGATCATGACCGGCGCCCCGGTGCCGCCCGGCGCCGAGGCCGTCGCCCCGGTCGAGTGGACCGACGGCGGCACCGGCACCGGCCGCGCCGCCGACGCGATGACCGCGCCCGTCGCCGACGAGGAGGTCCGGGTGCTGCGCCCGGTCGCCGAGGGCGCCCACATCCGCCGCCGCGGCAGCGACGTCGCCACCGGTGCGCGCGTCCTGGACGCGGGCACCCGGCTCGGTCCCGCCCAGCTCGGCCTGCTCGCCGCGATCGGCCGGGCCACCGTGAAGGTCCGCCCCCGGCCCCGGGTCGTGGTGCTCTCCACCGGCAGCGAGCTGGTCCAGCCCGGCGAGCCGGTCGGACCCGGCCAGATCCCCGACTCCAACAGCTTCACCCTCACCGCCGCCGCCCGGGACGCCGGAGCCATCGCCTACCGGGTCGGCGGTGTGCCGGACGACGCGGCCCTGCTGCGCGCCGTCCTGGAGGACCAGCTCGGCCGGGCCGACCTCATCGTCACCAGCGGCGGCGTCAGCGTCGGCGCGTACGACGTGGTCAAGGAGGTCTTCGACTCCTACGGCGGGGTCGACTTCCGCCGGCTGCGGATGCAGCCCGGCAAGCCGCAGGGCTTCGGCCGGATCGGCGCCGGGGCCGGCGTGCCGCTGCTCGCCCTGCCCGGCAACCCGGTCAGCGCGTACATCTCCTTCGAGCTGTTCGTCCGCCCGGTGATCCGCACCATGCTCGGCGCCGCCGACGTCCACCGCCCGGTGGTCCGGGCCGTCTGCCCGGTGGCACTGCGCTCACCCGCCGGGCGGCGGCAGTTCCTGCGCGGCCGCTACTCGGCCGCCGACGGCATGGTCGAGCCGGTCGGCGGGGCGGGATCGCACCTGGTCGGCGCGCTGGCCAGGGCGGACTGCCTGATCACCGTGGAGGAGGACGCCGTCGAGCTGCCGGCCGGCAGCGAGGTCGACGTCGTGCTGCTGGGCGGCTGAGCCTCCCACCTGCCCCGGGCCGTCCCGCGCACCGGCATGGCCCGTCCCACGCACCGGCCTGGGGGAGGGGTACCGTAGCGCGGTATTCGACCTGCGCGTCCCCCTGGAGCCACCCGTGACCACCTCACCCCCCGGCGACCGCCTCACCCACGTCGACGACCAGGGCGCGGCCCGGATGGTCGACGTCTCCGAGAAGACGGCCACCGTGCGCACCGCCGTCGCCGCCGGCCGGGTCCGGGTCGCCCCCCGGGTGGTCGAGCTGCTGCGCGGCGAGGGCGTCCCCAAGGGCGACGCGCTCGCGGTGGCCCGGATCGCCGGGATCATGGGCGCCAAGAAGACCCCGGAACTGATCCCGCTCTGCCACCCGATCGCGGTCTCCGGCGTCCAGGTGGACCTCACGGTCACCGACGAGGCGGTCGAGATCACCGCCACCGTGCGGACCGCCGACCGCACCGGCGTCGAGATGGAGGCGCTGACCGCCGTCGCGGTGGCCGGCCTGACCGTGATCGACATGGTCAAGGCCGTGGACAAGGCCGCCGCCATCGAGAACATCCGGGTGCTCGGCAAGACCGGCGGCAAGAGCGGCGACTGGTTCGCCCCGGAGACCGCGGAATGAGGGCCCTCGCCGTCACCGTCTCCAACCGCGCCTCGGCCGGCGTCTACGAGGACAGGGGCGGCCCGCTGCTGGTGGCCGGCCTGCGCGCGATGGGCTTCACCGCCGACGGCCCCCGGGTCGTCCCGGACGGCGAACCGGTCGAGGCGGTGCTGCGCGAGGCCGTCGCGGCCGGCTACGACGTGGTGCTGACCACCGGCGGCACCGGCATCTCGCCCACCGACCTCACCCCCGAGATGACCGCCCGGGTCGTCGACCGGCCGGTCCCCGGCATCGCCGAGGCCATCCGGGCGTACGGGCGGGAGAAGGTCCCGGCCTCGGCGCTCTCCCGCGGGCTGGCCGGCCTCGCCGGACGCACCCTGATCGTCAACCTGCCGGGTTCCACCGGCGGTGTGAAGGACGGCCTGGCGGTCCTGGAGCCGCTGCTCGCGCACGCCGTCGACCAGCTCGGCGGCGGGGACCACCCCCGGCCCGACACACCTGCCGCCGGGAGGGCGCACTGAACGCCGGCTGGCCGGTGGAGCTCCACGAGGGGGAGGTCACGCTGCGCCCGATCCGGGCCCGCGACCAGCGCGACTGGCAGGAGGTCAGCCTCCGCAACCGGGACTGGCTGCGACGCTGGGAGGCCACCGTGCCGCCCGGCGCGGCCGGCCGGAGCGCCGGTCCGCGCCCGACGTACCGGCAGATGGTCCGCTTCCTGCGCGGCGAGGCCTCGGCGGGCCGGATGCTGCCCTTCGTGGTCCTCTACAAGGGGCAGCTGGTCGGCCAGCTGACCGTCGGCGGGATCACCTGGGGCTCGATGTGCTCGGCCAACGTCGGCTACTGGATCGACGAGGCGGTGGCCGGCCGGGGCATCATGCCGACCGCCGTGGCGCTCTCGGTGGACCACTGCCTCGGCACCCTGGGGCTGCACCGGATCGAGGTCTGCATCCGGCCGGAGAACGGCCCGAGCCGCCGGGTGGTGGAAAAGCTCGGGTTCCGTTCGGAGGGAATGCGGCCCCGCTATCTGCACATCGACGGTGACTGGCGGGACCACCTGGTGTACGCGCTCACCGCCGAGGAGGTCCCCGAGGGGATGCTGGAGCGGTGGCGGGCGATCAGTTCGGGCCGCGAGTCAGGTAATTGAATATATGTTCGAAAAAAATATCAATATGGCATCGCCGTGGCGACGGACAGGCACAAATAGCGGCAAAATAGTCGGAGAATCAGCTTGATCGCACGACACGCCGTGTCAAATTGCTGCCGGGCCTTCCCCGGCGCCCGTACGGTGTGAAACGTGAGCAGTAGCGGCCTTATCTACGCCGTCATCGTAGGGGCCTGGGCCGCCTATCTGGTGCCAATGTGGCTCCGCAGGCAGGACGAGCTCAACGAGGCGCGCCCCACGGAGCGTTTCAGCACCGCCATCCGCCTGCTGGCCGGGCGTTCGGCGCTGGAGCGGCGGGCGTCCCGGACCCTGGGCGACGAACCGCGTGACGACGAGCAGAGCAATGACGACGGTCCTCCCGTACGGGACGAGGCCGCCTCCAGCGATCCCGGAAGCGGGGCCGACGGAAGGACCGAGGAGAGGGCCGAGGAGAAACCCGCGGCGGAGCCGGCGTCCGAGCGCCCGCCCGCCCAGGCCGCCGAGCGCCGGGCGCGGCTGCTGGCCCGCCGGCGCCGGATGGTCACCGTCCTCTTCATGGCCTTCGCCCTCGGCGCGGTCGTCGCGGCGGTGGCCGGTCTCGCCTTCCTCTGGGTCCCGGCCGTGCCGGCGATCCTCCTCACCCTCTACATCGGCCACCTGCGCAAGCTGGAGCGCCAGCGGTACGAGGTGAAGCTCGACCGGGCCCGGGCCGCCCAGGCCGCCGAGCGGCTGCGCAAGCGCGAGCGGCAGCGCGCCGAGGCCCGGCAGACCGAGGGCGCCGAGGCGCCCGCCCCGGCGCCCGTACCCGCCCCCGAGGGCCGGGCCGGGCGCGGCCGTTCGCACCTGCGGCTCGCCACCGAGGCCGACCAGGTCCCGGCGGAGGCGCGTCCGTCCGGCTCGGCCTCGGCCCTGGCGGAGGCGACCGAGCACGAGGAGTGGGTGGACGGCATGCGCGAACGCGGTGCGGCCGGTCCGGACTCGTGGGAGCCGGTGCCCGTCCCGCTGCCGACCTATGTCACCGCCCCGGTGGCTCCCCGGGTCAGCCGTGGCCTCGACCTGTCGGCCCCCGGAACCTGGACCGCCGGCCGCCCGGCGGAGTCCCGCAACAACACCCCGCTGTTCGACCAGTACGCCGAGGCCCCCGCCCCCGAGACCCGCCCCCGTGCCGCCAACGAGTGAGCCGCCCCGCCCCCGACCAGGAGCGCGTCCAGGGGGGTGGTCACGGACCCCCTCCGAAAGGTGCTAGAGTTTCTTCTCGTTGGGGCTGTGGCGCAGTCCGGTAGCGCACCTCGTTCGCATCGAGGGGGTCAGGGGTTCGAATCCCCTCAGCTCCACCCAACAAGAAGTCCCGTCCGATCATCAGATCGGGCGGGACTTCTGCGTTGTCTGGGGTGCGGCGGTGGGTGACCCGGGGTCAGCTGGGGCGGGACGGCCGAGGGCCGGCCGGAGGTGGTCCGGCCGGCCCTCGGGGCGGGGCTGTCAGGGGCGGCCGGAGCCGGCGTACGGGTCCGGCTGCGGGGCGCCGGACTGGGGCGGGACGGCCCCGTAGCGGGCGGGGCGGTACCCGCGCGGGTGGCGGGTGAGGGTGTAGCCCGCGACGCCCGCCAGGGCGGCCAGGATGCCGCCGCCGACGGTCCAGAACCAGCGGCTGTTCCAGCCGGAGAACCAGCCGGTGTACCAGTGCTCCTCGGGCTCCTCCGGTGCGGCGGCCTTGGCGGTGGCGGCGCCGCCACCGACCGGGGGCACCAGCGGGGCCTTCAGCTCGCCGCCCTCGGGCTGGGCGTTGTCCGCGTCGCCCTTGGCGCTGACGTGCAGCTGGACCGAGGCGGCGAGGCCGAGGTCCGGCTGCGGGGCGTCGGAGAGCGAGAGCCGGACGTAGTAGGTGCCCGGCAGCGGGTCGCCGGACCACGGCTCGGCCCAGGAGCGGACCTCGCGCAGGGTGCAGCTCAGGGCGAGCGAGGTGGTGGTCGTCTCACCGGTGGCGTTCTGGGTGCCGGCGGTGCAGGACTGGCGGCGGCGCAGCCCGTCGAACACCTCGACGCTCCAGGTCTGCGGCCCGTGCCGGTCGGGCGTGGGGGCCAGGTTGACGGTCAGGCCGACCGTCGCGGTCTGGCCCTCGGAGGCGCCGAACGCCCAGTACAGGTAGTCGCCGGTGGAGGCGGCCACGTTGGCGTCCTGGCCGGGGGCGAGGTTGATGGCGGTCAGGAAGGACGTCCCCGCCTTGGTGGCCGGGGCCGGCGTCCCGCTCTCGCTCGCCGAGGGGGACGGCGAGGCGGCGGAGGCGGCCGGGGCCGCGACCGCGAGGGCCGGGAACAGGGCGAGCGCGGCGAGCGCGCCGCGGAAGGCGCCGCGAAGTGTCGAGATGGGCATGGTCAGTTCTCCCGCCAGACAGCGATCCGCCAGCGTGCGATCCAGCCGAACACCAGGCCGGCCAGCAGACCGGCGAGGGTGAGCACCAGCAGCAGGATCCAGCCGCGGCCGAGACCCATCGCCGGGCCGTCCGGGGCGGACGAGGCACTGGCCAGGTCGACCGTCAGCTCCAGCGGCATGCCGGGGTCGGCCTGGACGCCGGGCTGGGCCGCGAGCGAGTTGCTGACGACCAGGCAGACGGTGGTCTCCGGCTTGGCGCTCGCGGAGCTGGACGGCGACGCGGTGACGTAGCCCTTGGAGTCGTTGGTGGACCAGCGCAGGCCGGTGGAGATGACGTCCGTCCGGCCGTTGCCGGCGTCGGTGCCGCGGACCAGTTCCTGCCCGGCCGTGCTGGTGGCCTGGAGGAGGACGCCGTAGTCACGGGCGACCGCGCGGTCGAGCGAGACGCTGACCGAGGCGCGCAGCTCCTGGCCGGCCTTCACCGGGACGCGGTAGACGCGGTGCTCGGAGAACTTCTCCCGGTCGCTGTAGACGCCGGGGGAGAGCACCGGGGCGTTCTCGCACTTGTCGGTGCCCGCCGTCTTGGTGGGCGTCACGGTGTAGGTGTCGTTGGAGCGGTCGACCAGTTGCTTCACCTTGTCGGTGAGCTGCTCCTGGGTGCGGACGTCGGTGTAGGTGCCGCCGGTGGCGTTGGCGATGCAGAGCAGCTGCTGGCGGGTCTTGTCGTCGTGGGCCAGACCGAGGGTGTCCACCACCAGGTGGATGCCCTGGGCGGCGAGTTCGCGGGCGACGTCGCAGGGGTCGGGCGGGGTGCAGGTGTCCTCGCCGTCGGTGATCAGCACCACCCGGCGGGTGGTCTCGCCCTTGCCGAGGTCCTGGGCGGCGCCGCGCAGGGCCAGGCCGATCGGGGTCCAGCCGGTCGGGCGCAGGGTGGCGACGGCGGTCTTGGCCTCGACCTTGTTGGTCTTGCCGACCGGGAAGAGCTGCTTGCTGTCCTGGCAGCCCTGGTTCTTGTCGTCGCCGGGGTAGTTGGCGCCGAGGGTGCGGATGCCGAACTCGGTCTCCGCGGGCAGCGCGTCGATCACCTCGTTCAGGGACTGCTGGGCCACCGCGATGCGGCTCTTGCCCTGGATGTCGGCGGTCCGCATGGAGCCGCTGACGTCCAGCACGAGGTCGACCCGGGGGGCTTCCTTGCCGGCGGAGCCGGCTGATGGTTCGTCGGCATGGGCGGGCAGGCCGCTGAGCAGCGCACCGCCTGTTATCGCCAGGGCGGCCAGCAGGCTGCCGAGCCTGGCCTTCGGTCGTCGTCCGGTAGTCACCCGCCGATCCTAGGGATCATCAGTTCGCCATGGCCAACGAGGGGAGGTGCGCGTGCGGTGCGGATCCGGCGTGAACTCCCGCTCGCCGATGGGAGATCGAGCGCCCGGCGCGGAGCTTCACGCCGGTCCTGCCGGGGCTGGCCGACCTTCTGTGGTGGCCGCCTCGCCCGCGAACTCGGCGGTGCGCGGGCTGGTCGCCGCGGTCCGGACCGGGCGGCTCGGCTACCCGTGGGCCGAACTGCTGCTGGCCGCCGGGCTGCTGGCCCTGGCGGGGCGCCGCCCGGAGTGAGCATGGCGGGGCGCCGCCAATAACAGGACACACCGGACGGAAGAGCCGATACATGGGGATAGCACTCGTTAGGGTGCAGAACAGGGCATGGGCGCCGCCGCACCGGCGTCCGGACCCGGCCGGCATGTCCGACTGATTGGAAGGATCAGCACGTGAGCAACCTCTTCGCGATCGCCTACCCGGATCTGGCCACCGCCCGGGCGGTGCGCGACGAAGCGGTCGGGCTGCAGACGCAGAAGCTGATCGACCTGGAGGACGCGGTCGTGGTGGAGCGCCGCGACGACGGCAGGATCAAGCTGCACCAGCAGGTCAGTACCACCGGAGCGGGCGCGGCCTCGGGCGCGCTCTGGGGCGGCGTCATCGGCCTGCTGTTCTTCATGCCGTTCCTCGGCGCGGCGGTCGGCGGCGCCGCCGGAGCGGCGGTCGGCGCCTCCACCGACATCGGGGTCGACGACGACTTCATGCGCGAGGTCGGACGGCACCTCCAGCCGGGCACCGCCGCGGTGTTCCTGCTGGTCCGCAAGGCCACCGCGGACAAGGTCGTTCCGGCGCTGGCCCGGTACGGCGGCCAGATCATCCAGACCTCGCTCTCGGCCGCCGCGGAGGCCGAGCTGAAGGCGACCGTCGAGGCGTCCCGGGCGGCCGCCGCCCCCGCCGCCCCGGCCGCGCCGCCCGCCCCGGCCGCGCCGCCCGCACCCGCCGCGCCGCCCGCCCCGCCCGCGCCGGCGTCCGCCTGAGCCGTACCGGCCTGACCTGACCAGCCGCTCACGTCGGGGCGGACGGGCCCGCCGCCCGTCCGCCCCGATCGCCATCCCGGCAGAAACACCCCCGCAGGACACCCCTACGCAGGACGGTCCGTGGTGACACCCTCCGCCGCGACGAGAACCGCCGGCCGGCCGCGCCGGACGGCGCGGACCCGGCGCACCACCGAACTCGCGCTGGTCCTGGCCGCCGTACTGATCGCCGTCTTCGGCTACGCCGAGGTCGGGGTCAACATCGACGGCACGGTGCCCGCCGACGCGGGCGAGTACGGCGCCGCGCTCGGCGTGCTCGCCCTGCTGGCGCACGTCGTGGTCCGCCGACGGGCGCCGTACGCGGATCCGCTGCTGCTGCCGATCGCCGTCCTGCTCAACGGGATCGGACTGGTCGTCATCTACCGCCTCGACCGGGCCACCCCCGGCGCCGGCGCGGCGCCCACCCAACTGCTCTGGTCGACGCTCGGGGTGGCGCTGTTCATCGCGGTGGTGCTGCTGCTGCGCGACCACAGACGGCTGCAGCGCTACGCGTACATCGGGGCGCTGGTGGCCCTGGTGCTGCTGGTACTGCCGATCTTCTTCCCACCGGTGTACGGCTCGCGGATCTGGATCACCGTCGGACCGCTCTCCTTCCAGCCGGGGGAGTTCGCCAAGATCCTGCTGGCGGTCTTCTTCGCCGCCTACCTGGCGGTGCACCGGGACGCGCTGGCGCTCACCGGCCGCCGGGTGTGGAGGTTCCGGCTGCCGCCCGGACGGGTGCTCGGACCGGTCCTGCTGATCTGGGCGGCCTTCGTCGGCATCCTCGTGCTGGAGACCGACCTCGGCACCTCGCTGCTCTTCTTCGGCCTCTTCGTGGTGATGCTGTACGTGGCCACCGCGCGCAGCGGGTGGATCGCCATCGGGCTGTTCCTGGCCGCGGTGGCGGCGGTCGGGGTCGGCTGGCTCTCGCCGCACGTGCACAGCCGGGTCGCCGACTGGCTGGACCCGCTCGGCTCGATCACCGCGGGGCGGGGCGCCAACCAGATCGCCCAGTCGCTGTTCGCGTTCGCCTGGGGCGGCGAACTGGGCACCGGCCTCGGCAACGGGCACTCCGTCCTGATCGGCTTCGCCGCCAAGTCCGACTTCATCCTCGCCACCATCGGCGAGGAACTGGGGCTGACCGGTCTGATCGCGGTGTTCCTGCTGTACGCGCTGCTGGTCTCCCGGGGCTTCCGCACCGGCATCGCGCTGCGCGACCCGTTCGGGCGGCTGCTGGCGATCGGGCTGGCCGCGATCGTCGGCCTCCAGGTGTTCGTGGTGGCCGGCGGGGTGCTCGACCTCATCCCGCTGACCGGGATGACCCTGCCGTTCGTCGCCCAGGGCGGCTCCTCGGTGGTCACCAACTGGATCATCGTCGCCCTGCTGGTGCGGATGAGCGACATCGCCCGCCGCCCGGCCCCGGAGGAGGTCTGATGTCCGGTCGCACCCGTCCGAAGAGCGCCGGGAACGGGCCCCAGGGCCTGCCGGGGATCTCCGTCACCGGCCGCCGGGCGGGCACCTTCTGCCTGCTGCTGATCGTGGCGCTCTGCGCCCAGGCCACCCGGATCCAGGTGTTCCGGGCCGACGAACTCGACCACAACGCCGCCAACCAGCGGCTCACCATCGAGCGCTACTCCCAGCCGCGCGGCAACATCCTGGTCGGCTCCGACACCGTCACCGGCTCCACGCCCACCGGCGGCCGCTACGACTACAAGCGCACCTACACCGACGGCCCGCTGTACGCGGCCGTCACCGGGTACTCCTCGCAGGCGTACGGCAACACCCAGCTGGAGGGGACCGAGGACGACCTGCTCTCCGGCACCGACGGCCGGCTGGCGAGCTGGGCGGTCTGGGACGCCGTCGCGCGCCGGCAGAACCCGGGCGGGGACGTCTACACGACCATCAACCGGGCCGCCCAGGAGGCCGCGATGCGCGGCCTCGGCAGCCAGAAGGGCGCGGTCGCCGCGATCGAGCCCGCCACCGGCCGGATCCTGGCCCTGGCCAGCACCCCCTCGTACGACCCGGGGAGCTTCGCCGGCTCCACCGCCGCCGACCAGGTGGCCTGGAACCGGCTCCAGGCCGACACCGACCAGCCGATGCTCAACCGGGCGCTGCGCCAGACCTACCCGCCCGGGTCGACCTTCAAGGTGGTCACGGCGGCGGCCGCGCTGGCGAACGGGGTGGTCACCGACATCGACGCGCCGACCGACACGCCCTACCCGTACGTCCTGCCGGGCACCACCACCCCGCTGGTCAACGACACCTCGGCGTGCGACCGGGCCGGGCTGTCGCTGGACACCGCGATGGTCTACAGCTGCAACAGCGTGCTGGGCCACCTCGGGGTGTCGACCGGCCTGGACCGGATGACGGCGATGGCCGAGAACTTCGGCTTCAACGACCCCAGGCTGGACATCCCGGTCCGGTCGGCCCGCTCCAACTTCGACACCGAGATGGACCAGTCCCAGGTCGCGCTCTCCGCCATCGGCCAGTTCGACACCGCGGCCACCCCGCTGGTGATGGCGATGGTCGCGGCCGGGGTCGCCGACAACGGCACGGTGATGCGTCCACAGCTTGTGGAGAAACTGACCAGGAACGACGGCACCACGGTGCGGCTGAGCCGGCCCACCCGGTACAAGCAGGCGATGAGCCCGGCGGTGGCCGCGCAGGTGCAGCGGCTGATGACCGACGTGGTGGAGAACGGCACCGGGCGCAACGCCCGGATCGCCGGGGCGGTGGTCGGCGGCAAGACCGGTACCGCCCAGCACGGGGTGGACAACAGCGGGACGCCGTACGCCTGGTTCATCTCCTGGGCCAGGCCGGCCGGCTCGGACCAGGTGGCGCCGGTGGCGGTCGCCGTGGTGATCGCGGACAGTGACGCCACCGATGTCACCGGCGGCGGACTCGCGGCGCCGATCGCCCGCTCGGTGATGCAGGCCGTCCTGGCCGGCTGAGGGCCTTCGCACCCCGGCCGACCTGCCGCTTAGCTGCTCGGTGGCAGATCCGCCGTCTGCGAAGTGTCCGGTTTGTACAGTCTGGCACGACGATTCGTCCAATGCGCGCGACGAGACTGTTCGTTTGCGACACTGGTGCTTTCGGGGGGTACTGTCCCATCTTTGTTCGGTTGGTCCCTGATGTCACCCCACGGCAGATCGAGTGACCGGCTCCTAGGACACCCTCCCCCGCCTAGAAGGATCCGCGTTTTGACCAGCAACACCCTTGGCGCGCGTCTTCTGCGACGCAAGCCCGTCGCCACCCTGATCGCCGAGAGCGAGGGCCGGGACGCCCTCCCCGCCGGTGCGCCCGAGGAGGGCGGACGCTCCGGCATCCACCTGCGGCGTTCCATCGGCCTCTGGCAGCTGTCCTCGATCGGCATCGGCGCCACCATCGGCACCGGCATCTTCTTCGTGCTCAGCACGGCCGTTCCGTCGGCCGGCCCGGCCGTCATCCTGTCCTTCGTGATCGCCGCGGTCACCGCGGGCCTGACCGCGCTCTGCTACGCCGAGATGGCCTCCGCGATCCCGGTCTCCGGCTCCTCGTACTCGTACGCCTACGCCACTCTCGGCGAGGGCGTCGCGTTCGGCGTCGGCATCTGCCTGCTGATGGAGTACGGCGTCTCCGCCTCCGCCATCGCGGTGAGCTGGGCCGAGTACCTGAACAAGTTCCTCGACCTGACCGTCGGCTGGCAGATCCCCGCCCAGTTGTCCGGCGCGCCCGGCGGCGGCCACTGGTTCAACCTGCCGGCGCTCATCCTGGTCGCGATGGTCTGCCTCCTGCTGGTGCGCGGCGTCAGCGAGTCGGTGAAGGTCAACGCGGCCATGGTGGGCATCAAGATCCTCATCCTGCTGCTCTTCGTCGGGATCGGCCTGACCGGCTTCCACTCCGGCAACCTGACCCCGTTCATGCCGCTGGGCATCGGCGGCGTCCAGGTCGCGGCCTCCAGCATCTTCTTCTCGTTCATCGGCCTGGACGCCGTGTCCACCGCCGGTGAGGAGGTCAAGAACCCGCGCCGCACCCTGCCGTTGGCGATCATCATCTCGCTGGTCGTGGTCACCCTGCTGTACATCCTGGTCGCCCTGGCCGGCATCGGCGCCCAGCCCTGGCAGAAGTTCGAGGGCCAGGAGGCCGGCCTCGCCCAGATCCTGCAGGACATCACCGGCCAGAGCTGGCCCGCGGTGGTCTTCGCGATCGGCGCGATCGTCTCGATCTTCAGCATCACCCTGGTGGTGATCTACGGCCAGACCCGCATCCTGTACTCGATGGGCCGCGACGGCATGCTGCCGAAGCGCTTCGCCCAGCTCTCCCCGCGCACCGGCACCCCGGTCTGGAACACCCTCGTGGTCGGCCTCGGCGTCGGCGCGCTCGCCGCCTTCGTGCCGCTGCGCGTCCTGGCCGACATCACCAGCCTGGGCACGCTGATCGCCTTCTCGGTCGTCTCGATCGGCGTGATCATCCTGCGCCGTACCCAGCCGGACCTGCCGCGTGGCTTCAAGGTCCCCGGCTACCCGGTCGTCCCGCTGCTCAGCGTCGGCTTCTGCGTCTACCTGATCACCGGCCTGCACGCCGACACCTACCGGGCCGGTGCGATCGCCCTGGCCGTCGCCCTGGTCGTGTACTTCGGGTACAGCGTCAAGCACTCCAGGCTGAACCGGCCGGAGCAGACCGCCCTCGCCGACCGCGCGACCGGCTGAGGCCGCAGAACCACGAGTAGGGGCACGAGGAGGGGACCGCCGGACGCCATGACACCCCGGCGGTCCCTTTCGTCCCGGTGGACACACCCCGCGCCGACATGGCGACAGGGTGCCACCCCCACCCATAACCTTCCACCATGGTGAGCACCCGCACGCCCGGCACCTCCCGCCCGCGCGGCCGCTTCACCGGCCGTAGCGGCACGCCGGTCCCGCCCGCACCGGCCGGACCGTCGGTCAGGTACGGACGCCTGCGCCGCGGCCTGGCCCCCGGACCGTTCCCCCGCCAGCGCGGCGGGAGCGCCCCCGCCCCGCCGCCCGATCGGCTGAACCCGGCCCGGCTCGCCTCCCTGCGCCGCGTCCAGGTGCTCGGCTGTGCGATCGCCGCGGGGTGGGCCGCCGCCTTCCCCCTCGTCTCGAACCTGCCCAACCAGCGGCTCTGGGGCACCGTCGCGGCCCCCGCGTACGCGGTCGCCGGGCTGTTCTGTCTGGTCCTGCCCCGGCGGTTCGCCGCCCGTGCCGCCGCCGTGGCCGCCCTGCTGGGGGCGGTCCTGGTGCCGCTGGTGCTGCTGGCCCTCCAGGGCCGCCACCAGTCCGAGGTGATGGTGGTCGAACGCTCCGCGCACCTGCTGCTCACCACCGGCAGCCCGTACCTGCCGCACCCGGCGGTGGTCACCGACTACGACCCGTACCTGCCCGCGATGACGCTGTTCGGGATGCCCCGCGCCCTGTTCGGCAACGGCAGTCCGGCGGCGCGGCTGGCCGGGGACGCCCGGATCTGGTTCGCGCTGGCCTTCCTGGGCTGTCTGCTGGCCAGCTGGCGGCTGCTGCGGCCGTCCCGGGACCGCGCCCCACTGCTGCCGCTGGCCGCGCTCACCGCCTCACCGCTGATCGCGTTGGCGCTGGTGGTCGGCGGGGTGGACCTGCCGCTGATCGGGGTCTGCTGCCTCGCCATGGCGCTGGCCGAGCGGGACCGCACCATCGCCGCCGGGCTGGTGCTCGCCCTGGCCTGCACCCTGAAGTGGACGGCGTGGCCGGCGCTGCCGGTGGCCGTCCTGCTGCTCTGGCGGCTGTACGGGCGGCGGCCGGCCGCCCGGGCCGGGCTCACCGCGCTCGGCGCGGGCCTGGTGGTGATCCTCCCGTCCGTCCTGGCCAGGGCGGACGCGCTGCGCGAGCAGGTGGTGCGGTTCCCGCTGGGGCTGACCGCGATCCACACCCCGGCGGGCAGCCCGCTGCCCGGCAAGGTGCTCGCCGGGCTGGGGCCGACCGGGCACACCGTCTCGCTGGCGCTGATGACGGTGGGCGGGGCCGGGGTGACGATCTGGCTGCTGGCCCGGCCGCCGGTCTCCGCGATCGCCGCCGCCGACCTGCTGGCGGGCGGGCTGGCGATCGCCTTCATGCTGGCGCCGGCCGGGCGCTTCGGGTACCTGGCGCTGCCGGTGGTGCTGCTGATCTGGCCCCGGCTGGCGGCCCGGCGGCTGAGCGGGCGCAGACCCGTCCCGGTGAACTGTCTGCTGGCCCGCCCGGATCCCGTCCTGCCCCGGAGCTGAGCACA
Source organism: Kitasatospora sp. NPDC088548 (assembly GCF_044753005.1). Classification (NCBI taxonomy): domain Bacteria; kingdom Bacillati; phylum Actinomycetota; class Actinomycetes; order Kitasatosporales; family Streptomycetaceae; genus Kitasatospora; species Kitasatospora sp. NPDC088548. The sequence continues at coordinate 73,188 of NZ_JBIVMI010000024.1, read as the reverse complement.
CCGGGACCGGGACGGGGACCGGACGGGCCCGTGGGCCGCGTCAGCGGTTGCCGGCCGCCTTGATCACGGCGGCCACGGCCGGCCCGGCCGCGTCGACACCGTGGCCGCCGCCCTGGACCTCGGCGGCGACGGCGATGTTGCCCCGGTAGGCGGTGAACCAGCTGTTGGTGGTGGCCATGCCGGCCACCTCGGCGGAGCCGGTCTTGGCGCCCGCGTTGTCCGAGATCCCGGCCATGGCGGCCTTGGCGGTGCCGTCCTTGGCGGTGGCGGCCATCATGTCGCGCAGCTTGCCGGCGGCGTCGGGGGAGAGGTTGCGGGCGGCCTTCTGCTGGGGCAGGTCGGCGACCAGGATCGGCTGCCTGAACTCGCCGCTCTGCACGGTGGCCGTGACCGAGGCGATGGCCAGCGGGTTCATCTGGACCTTGCCCTGGCCGATGTACTGCATGGCCTGCTCGTCCTTGTTGCCGCCCGCGTCCGGCACCCGGCCGTCGGTGTTGGGCAGGCCGGTCTTCCACTCCAGGCCGATGCCGAAGACGTCCTTGGCGGTGGAGGTGAGGGCGCCCGGCTTGAGGCTGGCCAGGCCCTGATTGATGAAGGCGGTGTTGCAGGAGATCATGAAGTCCTGCTTGAGGGTGTTGTTCGGGTAGACGTCCTCGAAGGAGTTCGGGATCGCCTGCGGGTTGCTGCTCTTCGCCGGGCAGGGCACCACGGTGTCGGGGTTGACGCCGGCCTCCAGCAGGGCGGCCGAGGTGAGGATCTTCATCGTGGAGCCGGGGGCCAGCAGGCCGGTGAAGGCCCGGTTCTGGCCGCTGGCGGGCGCGTTGGCGAAGGCCAGCACCTGACCGGTGCTCGGCTCGATCGCGACGATCGAGCCCGACTTGCCGGCGAGGTCGCTCATCGCCTTCTCGGCCGCGGCCTGCGCCGCGTTGTCGATGGTCACCTTGAACGGCTTGGCGGGCTTGGGCTCGACGATGGTGAACAGCTTGTCCGAGGCGCCCTTGCCGGCCGCGTCGGTGATCACCACGCCGCTGCCCGCGTCGCTCTGGTCCTTGGTCGGGTCGGCCTGGAGGATCTTGCGGGCGCTGTCCTGCAGGGCGCTCAGCAGCGCCGGGGTGATCGAGGCGCCCTGGAGCGCCTTGCCGTTGCGGTCCACCACGGTGGACGGCGGGGCGAAGACCGGCTGGGTGGCGATCACCTCGCCCGGGCCCAGGTGCGGGTGGATCACCGTCGGCGCCCAGTGCACGGCCGGGGTGTTGTCGCTCATCTTCACGACACTGAGGAAGCCGTTGTAGTCCCAGGCCCGGCTGGTGCCCTCGAACTCGGCCCGGGCCTTGAAGCCCATCAGCACACCGGCGGGGCCCGCGGCGGCGGACGGCGACTCGGTGCCCGCCGCGGTGCCGGTCGCCGAGGGCGTGCCGGAGGCGGAGGGCTTGGCGGCGGTCGGCGCGGGGGTGCCGGTGGCGGACGCGAAGGCGGCCGGGGTGGCCGGACCGGCCGGGGTCAGGGTCAGCCCGCTCGGCTTGACCTGGTCCTTGAAGGAGTTCAGCGCGGTGGTCGCGGCCGCCGGGTCGTCGGTCAGCCCGGCCGCCTTGGAGATGTCACCGGCGGCCCAGGCGTCCAGGAAGTCCTTGGCACCGGCCGAGGCCTGCTCCGCCGTGGGCGGCTCGGCGACCACGGTGCGGGCCTTCTTGGCCTTCGGCGCGTCGGCGTCGTCGGAGCCGCCGATGAGGCTGTACGCCCCGTAGCCGCCGCCCGCCAGCATGGCGACGGACACGCCGGTGATGATGCCGATCTTCGCGCCTCTGCGCATGGTGCTGATCCCCCTGGGGTCTGGCGACAGGTCGCAGCCGACGGTGGCCGGATACGGGTTCCGGGTTCAGCGTAGGCAGACGGACTCCGTACGCCGACGAAATGACCGGGTCTTGTGACGGATCTGGTACGTGTCGCGTACCACGCCGGTACCGGTCCCGCGCTCAGATCCAGCTGGTGAACCACATCCGCCGGCGCCAGTCCTCCATCGGGATCGCCTGCCCCGTGTAGAGGGGGTAGAAGAAGAGGAAGTTCCACATGATCAGCAGGACCAGCAGGCCGGCCGCCGCGGAGCCGATGACCCGGCGGTCCCGGGAGGCGCCGGGGGGCCCGATCAGCGCGCCGACCATCATGGTCACCGCGAGCGCCAGGAACGGCACGAAGGCCACCGCGTAGAACAGGAAGATCGTCCGCTGCTGGTAGGCGAACCAGGGTAGATAGCCCGCGGCCAGGCCGCAGAGCACCGCGCCGGCCCGCCAGTCCCGGCGGGCCGCCCAGCGCCACAGGCAGTAGACCAGGGCCACCAGGCCCGCCCACCAGAGCAGCGGGGTGCCGATGCCCAGCACCTCGCGGGCGCACTCGCTCGCGGTGCAGCCGCTCTGGCCCTGCTTCGGGGACTCGTAGAAGAAGGAGACCGGCCGGCCCAGCACCAGCCAGCTCCACGGGTTGGACTGGTAGGTGTGCGGGTCGCTCAGGTGGGTGTGGAACTCGTACACCGTGGAGTGGTAGTGCCACAGCGCGCGCAGGCCCTCCGGGATCCAGGTCGCACCGTCCCGGCCGACCGCCCAGTCCCGGCCCCAGCCGCCCTTGCCGGGTGCGTTGCTGCTGGCGAACCAGCCCCACCAGGAGGTGATGTAGACGACCACCGAGACCACGACCACCGAGACGAAGGCCGGCACCACGTCCCGGACCAGCGTCGCCAGGTGCGGCCGGCCCGCCCCGGCCAGCCGGCGCGCGCCCACGTCCCAGAGCACCGTCAGCACGCCGAACGCGGCCGCCACGTAGAGGCCGCTCCACTTGGTGGCGCAGGTCAGCCCCACACAGACACCGGCCGCGATCCGGTACGGCCGCCAGCCCAGGTTCAGCCGCCCGGCCAGCGCCGGGTCCGCCACGCCGCCGAGGCGCTCGGCGATCCGGGCCCGGGTGCGGTCGCGGTCCAGCAGCAGGAAGCCGAACGCGGCGAGGATCCAGAACATCACGATCAGGTCCAGCAGCGCCGCCCGGCTGAGCACGAAGTGCAGACCGTCCACCGCCAGCAGCAGCCCGGCCACGCAGCCCAGCAGGGTCGAACGGAACAGCCGGCGGGCGATCCGGGCCACCATCAGGATGGAGAGCGTGCCCAGCAACGCCACCGAGAACCGCCAGCCGAACGGGTTCATCCCGAAGAGCTGCTCGCCCGCGCCGATGATCCACTTGCCGACCGGCGGATGGACCACATAGCTGGCGACGGCCTGGTACGGCACCGCCGCCCCCGGCGTCATGATCTGTTCGTTGGCGCCCTCCGGCCAGCTGATCTCGTAGCCGCCGTGCCAGAGCGCGTAGGCGTCCTTGGCGTAGTACGTCTCGTCGAAGATGATCGCGTGCGGCTGGCCGAGGCCGGTGAACCGCAGCAGCCCGCCGAACAGCGCCACCGCCAGCGGGCCCAGCCAGCCCGCCCAGCGGCAGAGCCAGGACCAGAGCCGGTCCGGCAGGGCTATCCCGAGCCGCAGCAGCAGCGGGGAGGGCGCGACCCGGTCGGGCGTCACCCCCGGGCCGTCCGGCATCGGCGGCACCAGCCGCTCGGCCAGCGGGACCGCGGGCGCGGGCGTGTAGCCGTGCCGGACCAGGCCGCGCAGCCAGGCCGGGCGCGGTGGACCGGGCCGGTCCGGTCCGGGCTGCTCCGGTCCGGGCTCGCGGGGGCCGGGGACGGCGGGGGACGGCTGGTCCGTCAGGACCGGCACGCCAACGCCACCCTGCGCGGTGTGGTCTGTACCAGTAGGCGTCTGCGCCGCCGTGTCGCCGTTCATCCGCCACATCGTAGGGGCGGTCGCCGGCCGGGGAACGGCTCCCTCCGAAGCTGCCCGAATCGTCACCAAAAGCGCCCGGCGGCCGGAAGCTGAAAGGATGGGGGCGTGACAGGAGTACTCGTTCTCGCAGGCACCCCCATCGGCGACGTCTCGGACGCCCCGCCCCGGCTGCTCACCGAGCTGGCCGCCGCGGATGTGATCGCGGCCGAGGACACCCGGCGGCTGCGCCGGCTCACCCAGGCGCTCGGGGTGACCCCGGTCGGGCGGGTGGTCTCCTACTTCGAGGGCAACGAGGTCGGGCGGACCCCCGAACTGGTCGAGGCGCTGCTCGGCGGCGCCCGGGTGCTGCTGGTGACCGACGCCGGGATGCCGTCCGTCTCCGACCCCGGCTACCGGCTGGTGGCCGCCGCCGTGGCCGCCGACGTGAAGGTGACCGCGGTGCCCGGGCCGTCCGCGGTGCTCACCGCACTGGCGCTGTCCGGCCTCCCGGTGGACCGCTTCACCTTCGAGGGCTTCCTGCCGCGCAAGACCGGGGACCGGGCCCGCCAGCTCGCCTCGGTCGCCGCCGAGCCGCGCACCATGGTCTTCTTCGAGGCCCCGCACCGGATCGCCGAGGCGCTGGCCGCGATGGCCGAGGCGTTCGGGGCCGAGCGGCCGGCCGCGGTCTGCCGCGAGCTGACCAAGACCTACGAGGAGGTCAGGCGAGGACCGCTCGGCGAGCTGGCGGCCTGGGCCGCCGAGGGCGTCAGGGGCGAGATCACCGTGGTGGTCTCGGGCGCCCCGCCGGCCGTGCCGCAGGAGCTGGGCCCGGCCGAACTGGCCCGCCGGGTGGCCGTCCGGGAGGAGGCGGGGGAGCGCCGCAAGGAGGCCATCGCGGCGGTCGCGGCGGAGCTCGCGCTGCCCAAGCGGGAGGTGTTCGACGCGGTGGTCGCCGCCAAGAACGAGGCGGGGAAGCCGGCCGGGAAGGCCGGGTAGCCGGGCCGGAACCCGCGCCGGGAACGCCGGGAACGGGGCCCGGAGCGGGCCCCGGAAAACGGGTGGAAACCGGGAGTGCCCGGGGCCGGGAGGGCGCGTACCTTGGAGAGGAGGCCCCGGTAAACACTCGTTGAGCTGAAGCTTTGGGCGCGCTTTTCGTACAGGATCCCTCCTTTCGTATAGGGATTCCCAACCAGCGTCCAAGTCTTCACAAGACGGGTATCGGCCGGGGCGGTCCGGGCATTTCCTGGGAAGGAAAGACCCAGCCGGGCGAGCGCCCGGCGGGCGCTGGGAGACGGCTATGAGCGAGACGATCGGTAGCCCCCTCGGTGGTAACGCGCTGAGCGACCCCGGCCCGGCGGGCCGGCCGCACACTCCCGTGGAGACCGTTCGGGAGGCCTACTCCTTCGCGTGCCTGAGCTGCGGGTACGGCTGGGAGCAGGCGTACGACATCGAGCACCACCCCGCCCGGGACGGGCACGTCGTGTTCGAGTACCACGCCAACGGTGTCCGGGTGCCGTCCCCGCTGCTCAAGCCGACCTGCCCGGGCTGTGGTGGCCACACCGTCCGGATCATGCGCGAGGGCCGGGTGGCCAGCGCCGAACGGCACTGGCAGCACGCCCCCGGCTACCCCGCGCACGCCGAGCCGGCCGGGGCCCCGGCGGCCACCGACACCGTCCGCCCGCAGGGCCGGTGGGCGCGGTTCTGGTCGCGGCTGCTGGGCTGACCGCGGCGACGGCGCCGACCGCGACCGCGACCCCCTCCGCGGCGGGCGGCGACCATCCAGCGGCGTGAGCGGCCGACGGTGCCGGGCCGCCCCCCCCCCCCCCGGGGGGGGGGGCCCCCCCCCCCGACGACGAATTCCCCCCCAGGCGGCCCCGGCCGACCACACCACCACCCGGACCCCCCCCCCCGCGGAAAACCGGTCCCCCC